>SLBA01000011.1 GCA_007126575.1 Gemmatimonadota bacterium
CGGGTGGCGGCCACCGGCCCCCCGATCAGGAAGAGGAGCTGATTGGCCCCCACGGCGCGCAGCAGGGTGCTCTTTCCGGACATGTTCGATCCCGTCACCAGGAGGAGCCCTCCGGGTGCGGGAAGCTCCACGTCGTTGGGCACCGCCTTGTCGGGGGGGAGCAGGGGATGCCGGAGGGCCTCGGCGCGGATCCCGTCGGTGCCGGGCTCGGCCGGGACGGCGAAGCTCCAGGACGGATGTTCGAAGCGGAGCACCGCGAGCGCCGTGAGCAGCTCGAGCTCGCCCAGGGTGTGGACCCATCCGTCGATCTGGTCTCCCCAGCGCTCCCGCCACCGCTCGAGCCGGTCCAGGTGGTGCAGGTCCCAGGCGAAGAGCGCCACCAGGGGAAAGTGGGTCAGCCCCGAGCGACGGACGGCGGCCCAGTCGGTGATCCGGCGCAGGCGCCGGAGGGCATCGGCCGCCTCGGGCGTTCCGGAGCCCAGACGGTCGCGCAGCTCGGCCAGCTCGGCGGCCTCTCCGGGAGTGCGGGCGGCGATCTCGAGGAGGTCGGCCCAGGAGCGCAGTGCATCGTCGCCCCCCTCGGCGGCGTCGAAGCGGCTCGCGGCCTCGCCTCCGGTGCGACGATGCAGCGCCAGGGCGGCGACGACCCCGAAGAGCCAGATCGGGGCCGCGAACCATCCGGCGAGCCAGGCCACGATGAGGCCTGGGTTCGCGACGGCGAGCACCCGGGCCAGGGGAAGGGCCCAGCGTCGATCCCGGGTCCAGCCCTCGCCGCGTGCCCAGTGCAGGAAGGGGACGAGGGTGCCGGGGTCTTCGGGCCGTTCCTGGAGTCGGGCCGCGAGCTGCACCGACTGGAGGAACCCGGGGTGGCCCGCCAACTCCGCGACTGCCTCCTGCCGTCGGTCCCGCCGCTGCGCCCACTCGGGGTCGGGCTCGCTTCCGGCCGCGGAGCCATCGGGCCCCCGCGGATCACGGTCGAGCTGCCGGATCCAGTCCGCCGGGTCGTTCGAGCGCGGTCGGCGCGGGTAGAGAAGCGCCTGCCGCAGGGCCGCCCGTCCGGGGGCGCTTCTCACCGTACCGAGCAGGTGGCCCAGCGACCCGGGCCCGAGGGTGTCGAGGTCCCCGGCCCAGGGGTGACCTTCCGGGGCCTTCCCGAGCTCGGGGCGGGGGAGGGCGTCGAAGTCGCGAACGAGCCGCGCCAGCCCCTCCTCGTGGATCCGGATCCGCTCCGCGTTGCGGCGCAGGCGGGCCCGGATCCTCCGATGGCGCCGCATGAGGAAGACGAAGGTGGCGGCGGCGAGTCCACCGAGCCCGATCAGCGCCGGCCACCAGCTCCGCGGCGAGGTCTCGAGGAGGAGAAGGGGGATCGCTCCCGCCAGGAATGCCCAGACCCGCCAGGTCGAGTATCGATTCAGTTCGGCATCGAGCGCCTCGCCACGGGCCCGCGCCTCGTCGAGCCGGGCGCGGTACCATTCGGCCGGGGCGGTATCGACGGGCCCCGGGGGGGAGTCGGCTTCGACCATTTCGATCGGATTCACGATTCGTCCTCCCCCCGGGCGGCGGCCGCGAAGCGGCGCACGATCTCGCCCGCCGGCTCGAGGGCATCGATTCCCTCGACCGACTTGCCGGCCTGCCAGTACTGGTCCCGTCCGGACTCGTCGAGCGACGCCTTGCCGAGCTTGCGCATGGAGCGAAGCGCGTAGAGGGTGCGCATCCAGTGCTTCGTGGGCCGCCACCGGAGGAGCCTGCGGGCGAGGGGACCGGCCCGGGTTCCCATGGCCTGCACGTAGGGCGTGTTCAGGACCGCCACCGGAACCCCCGTGATCCGCTCCGACCAGACGATGTCCTCGGCGTCGGCCTTGACGATCGCCTCCTTGTAGCCGTCGGCGGCCCTGCACTCGGGGGTCGCGATGAAGCGCGTGCCCATCTGCACCCCGTCGTAGCCCATCTCGAGCGCCTCGACGAAGTCGGGGGCATCGCCGATCCCGCCGGCGCACACGACCGGCACGCCGAGGTCGGCGATCTCCTCGAGGAGCTCCCGGGCCGAGCGTGGGCCGGGATGCCCTCCGGCGCGGCGGTTGACCCCGATCAGCCCGTCGACTCCCGATTCCAGCCCCTTCTCGGCCCAGCGCCGCTCGGTCACGTCATGGTAGACCTTGCCACCCACCGCATGCACCCGCTCGACGACCCAGTCGGGCTTGCCGAGCGAGGTCACGAAGAAGCGCACGCCCTCTTCGAGCGCCACGTCGATCCATTCCTCCATCCGGGCCCGGTATCGGCTCGAGTTGCCCTCGATCAGGGCGTTCATCCCGATCGGCTTGTCGGTGAGCGACCGGATGAAGCGGATCCCTTCGCGGAATTCGTGCCCGTGGATGTAGGTGAGGGAGATCGGCTGGAGGACCCCGAGCCCACCCGCTTCGGAGACGGCGGCGACCAGCTCCGGATTCGAGCACGGGTACATGGCGCCGCAGATGAGGGGGATCTCGATCCCGGCGTCGCGGGTCAACGCGGTCTGGAGGGGCATGAGGGGGGTCGGGGAAGGGGCGGATGCAGCCGGAACGATTGCGGACGTGCGGAAGATCCATCACCCTGGGAGCTGGAGCAACCCCGAGGGCCGGCCCGCCGGGTCCGTCCTCGCGGCGTCCGCCCACCTCACTTCCGCCGACGGGACTCATCGAATGCTGCTCTACCTCGCCCTCGGCACGATCCTCCTGATCGCCGGCGCCGAGGGTCTCGTGCGCGGGGCCGCGGCGCTCGCCGCCCGGATGCGGGTGCCCCCTCTCCTGATCGGACTGACGGTCGTGGCGCTCGGCACCTCTTCTCCCGAGGTCGTGGTCACCGTGCGAGCCGCGCTGGCCGGGTACCCGGGGCTGGCCGTGGGCAACGTGGTGGGCTCGAACCTGTTCAACATCCTGTTCATCCTGGGGCTCGCCGCACTCATCGGGTCCCTTCGCGTCACCGCTCCCGTGATCCGTAGAGATGTCCCCCTGCTCATCGCGGCCTCGCTCCTGACCCTGGGGTTCGCCCTGAACGGGTCGATCGGCCGCGGGGAGGGCCTGGTCCTGCTGACGCTGGCCGTCGTGTACACCCTGCACCTGGCGGGAGCCGGGATCCGGGCCTCGCAGACGGCGCGCGACGACAGCCGTGCCCTCGACCGCAAGGAAGGGCGCGACCCTCTCCGGAGCTCGGTTCCGCCCGGGTCTCCCGGTGTCCTCGTCTCGATCCTCCTGGTCGCGGCAGGCACCGGCGCGCTGATCTGGGGCGCGAGCTGGGTGGTGACCGGAGCGACCGAGCTGGCTGCCGTATTCGGCGTGCCCGAGCCGATCGTTGGTCTGACGGTTCTGGCGGTCGGGACCTCGCTCCCCGAAATCGCGACGTCGGTGACCGCGGCGCTCCGCGGGCGTGGGGATCTGGCGGTCGGGAATATCGTGGGCTCCAACCTGTACAATCTCTTTCTCGTGCTGGGCGTCGGGGCGGTGCTTTCTCCCGTGGCTCTCGAAATTGCAGAGAGCCTGATCCGCTTCGATGTTCCCCTGATGCTGGGGGCCGCGATCGCTCTGCTGCCCTTCGCGGCCACGGGGCATCGGATCGATCGATGGGAGGGTGGTGTCTTCCTCTTCTACTGGCTCGCGTACATGGCGCTCCTCGTACTCGAGGTCCTCGGTCACCCGGTCCGGGACTCGATGTGGGTTCTCTTCGCGGCCTTTCTCGTTCCGATCACTCTGGTGACCTTGGGTGTCGTGGGAATGAGAGTGATCCGGGGAGAAGAGGATCCGGCAGCGGACGAACATGGAGAGGAGATGAATGGCGAGGTCGGGTGAATCGAGAGTTCCGGTCGCGGTCCTGGGGGCCACGGGAACCGTGGGCCAGCGCTTTGTGCGCCTTCTGCAGGATCACCCCTGGTTCCACCTGGCGGTGGTCGCCGCCTCGGAGCGCTCCGCGGGGCAGCGCTACGGCGACGCCGTCGACTGGCAGCAGGGAGTGCCGCTCCCCGAATCCGTGGCCGAGATGCGGATCCAGCGGTGCGAGCCGATGACCGGCATTCCCCTGGCGCTCTCGGCGCTCGACGCTTCGGCGGCGGGACCGATCGAGACCGCCTTCGCGAGAGCGGGGATCCTCGTGGTGTCGAACGCCCGTTCGCACCGGATGGATCGCGACGTTCCGCTCCTGGTTCCCGAGGTGAATCCCGGGCATCTCCGGTTGCTGGAAGAGCAGGAGGTACCCGACGGGGCTGGGATCATCACGAACCCGAACTGCTCCACGATCGGGGTCGCGATGGTCCTTGGGCCCCTTCACCGGGCCTTCGGGGTCGAGCGGGTGCATGTGGTCACCCTTCAGGCGCTCTCCGGCGCCGGTATGCCCGGGGTGCCGGCGATGGCGATCCAGGACAACGTCCTCCCCTTCATCGAGGGAGAAGAGGAGAAGCTCGAGTCCGAGCCGCGAAAGATCCTCGGTCGACTCGGACGCGCGGGAGGGGGCATCGAAGAGGCCGAGCTGGCGATCTCGGCACAGTGTACCCGGGTGCCGGTCTCGGACGGGCACATGGCGATGGTCTCGATCCAGCTGGGCGAGCGGGTCGGGGTCGAGGAGGTCCGTGCGGTCCTCTCGGACTTCCGGGGGCTACCGCAGGAGCTCGGGCTCCCGACGGCACCGCGCCGTCCGATCCACCTGTTCGACGAGCCCACCGCTCCCCAGCCGCGCCTGCACCGGGATCGCGAGCAGGGGATGGCGGTGACCGTCGGCCGGATTCGCCCCTGTCCGCTCACCGACGTCCGCATGGCGATCCTCTCGCACAACACGGTGCGCGGCGCGGCGGGGGGCGCGCTGCTGTGCGCCGAGCTGGCGATCGCCGAGGAGCGCATCCCCGGGATCACGCCTCCGGTGCCGACCGACGATCGATGAGGGGCCGGGGCTGAACCGCCGACCCCTCATGGTGGTGGGGGCTCAGCGGGGCGGGCGCACGTAGGCCGAGACGAGCGACTCGTGTCCGCCGGGACCCACCGCGGCGACCCCGAAGACGTAGTCGTCGATCGAGATGTCCTCGAGGATGAACTCGGTGACGTCACCCACGTAAAGCGAGTGCTCCCAGTCGGGGCTCCACGCCTCGCGCCAGACGATCCGGTATCCGGCGGCCCCTTCGACCTGCCGCCACTGGACCTGGGCGTCGTAGCCTCCGCCGCGGCGGAGCATGTTGAAGGAGACGCCGGGGGCCGGGGGAGCGAGCGCGAGCGAGGCCACGCCGGCCACGTTGACCCGGGCGTTGTCGGCCAGGTACGCGGGGTCGACCCCGTCGGGGGTGTCGAGCACGGTGTGCTGGCGCTCGAAGTTCTCGCGCGACTCGGTGAAGCGGACCCCCGCGAAACCGTTCTGGTTGAAGGGGGTGTGGTCCCCGCCCCGGCCAAAGCGGTCCTCGCGGGCGATCAGCCGGATCTCGTGGCCCGGCACGTAGAGCGAGCCGATCCGGCGGATGTAGCGGGCCAGCTGGCGCGAGATCGAGTCCTCGGGGCCGGGCGAGAAGATCCGGACCGTGCGGGAGTCGACGATCCCGGTACCCCCCGTCGAATTTCCGATCATGTCGTTGTTGAAGACGGCGGTGATCTCGACCTCTTCCTCGACCATCCGCTCCGCGTGCAGCCGGGCGCCCACGAGACCCTGCTCCTCGCCGGCAAAGCCGATGAATACCAGGGTGGCGTCAAACTCGAGCCCGCTCTGAGCGAAGATCCGGGCCAGTTCCATCGCGATCGCGGTACCACTGGCATCGTCGTTCGCCCCGGGCGCGTAGGTGTCCCACTGCCCGTCGGTGGGCGCCTGCGGCACCGCGTCCTCGTCGTAGTCCCCGTAGACGACCGAGTCGTAGTGGCCGCTCACGTAAATCCTGCGGTCGCTGCGGCCGGGAAGGATCGCCATGACGTTGCGCAGGTCGGTGCGCACCTGGATCCGTCCGCCGGGCTCGACGTCGTAGGCGTCGAACGACACCTCGAGCCGGTCGGAGTACGAGGCCATCTCTTCGAGCATCCACTGCCGGGCCGCTCCGATCCCCCATTCGGGATGCTCGGTCGTCGACAGGGTGTGTCGGGTGCCGAACGAGGCGAGTCGCTCGACGATCGCCTGCAGACGATCGGGGTCGACCGAACGCACCAGCTCCTGGATCTGGGGATCGAGCGAGGGGTCGGTGGACTGGGCCCGGGCGTCGGCCGCCGGGGCCAGGAGGAGGCTGCACACGAGCGCTCCGCTCGCGACGATGAAGGTGTGAAGCCGCATGGGCATTCTCCTTGGGAGACTGGGAAACGAAGTCCGGGGCGCCGCCGTCGGGAGCGCCCGGGTTCTTCGAGATTCCGTCATGAGGATGAAGTCTGCGAAGGTACGGGGGTGGGGCGCCATTCCACAATGGCGGCCGCTCCCTTGCTCTCGCGGTCGGTTTCGAGGTAGTCGCGCGCCACCCCCAGCACCCGGAATCCCATCGCGAGCTGGAAGGAGAGGGTCGGATCGGTGCGCTCCCCCCGGACCACGGACTCGACATACGTCTCGGGGGTCACTTCGGAGGCCACCCGATGGTATCCGGGGATCCGGGCGCCCGCGCGGATCGCCTTCAGTCCCCACACGTCGACCAGCCGTTCGCGAGCCCGGTAGAGCCGCGATCCGATCCCGCGGCCCTGCGCGTCGGGGTGCACGGCGACCCCCGCGGCGTAGAGGAGGTCGCCGGCGGGGGTGTGAGTGTCGAGCCGTCCGTGCCCGGTGAGTTCATCCCAGCTGGCAACGAGCGGCCAGTCGTCGGAACGGAGGATGAGCGATACGGCCATCCCCAGGACCCGACCGCCGCCGGGCTCGGTGGCGACCAGCTGTCCCTCGGGGAAGAGCTCCTGGTGGTGGAGGAGCTCGGGGGCCTTCCACCCTTCGAGGGTGCCCCAGATCTCGCGTGAGAGCTCGACGAGGTCCATGAGATCCCGGCTGCGGGCGGGCTGGACCTCGACCTCGGTGCGCGGGTCGGGGGGGCGACTCACGGGGTGCCGCCGGGAGCGGAGTTCGTTGACGGGATCGACCCCGATCCCCTATTCTGCCGGTACACGATGACAGCCCAGCCATGCTCGTGGACCCGAGGGCGCCGAAGCTCGATCGCCCGGCCACGCACGACCTTCTCTGGAGGACCGTTCCGGATGATTCGCACCGCTCCCTTCCGCTTGATCTGCACCCTCTTCGCCCTCTCGCTCCTGGTTCCGGTCGGGGCGCAGTTCGCGCCGTCCGCGGGCGCCCTGTCGGCCCAGACCGTTCCGCATCCGAATGATGTGATCGGGTTCGAGCTCGGCTCCGACTACATGCTCGCCGACCTGGAGCAGCTCTACGGGTACTACGAGACCCTCGCCGCTTCGAGCCCGAGAGTCGAGATGGAGGAGATCGGCCGCTCCGTGCGTGGAGAGCCCCTGTATCTCCTCTACATCTCGTCCGAGGAGAACATCGCACAGCTGGACCGCTGGCGCGAGATCTCGGAGCGCCTGGCCCGGGCCGACGACCTGACGCCCGACGAGGCCCGGGAGCTGGCTCGCGAGGGCAAGGCGATCGTCTGGATCGACACGGGGCTGCATTCGGCCGAGGTGGCGACGTCGCAGCACGCGCCCCTCCTGGCGCACCATGTGGCCACCGACGAGTCCGACGAGGTCCGCCGGATCCGCGATGACGTGATCCTCCTGCTCATGCCGCAGATGAATCCCGACGGCCACACGATCATGGTCGACTGGTACCGGGGCGTGGCGCGCACCGATCACGAGTTCACCGCGCCGCCCGAGGTGTGGCACGAGTACGTGGGGCACGACATCAACCGCGACTGGTTCATGCTGCGCCAGGTCGAGACGCAGGCGGTCGCGCACCAGCTCTACGAGCGGTGGTACCCCCAGATCGTGTTCAACCACCACCAGCACTCTCCCTTTCCGACCCGGATCTTCATCCCGCCCTTCTCGGACCCCCTGAACCCGCACATCCATCCGCTGGTGGTACGAGGGGTGAACATGGTCGGGGAGCACATGGCGAAGCGCTTCGAGGAGCTCGAGATGCCCGGAGTGGTCTCGGGGCTCACCTTCACGATGTGGTGGAACGGGGGCATGCGCACCGCGCCCTACTTCCACAACCAGGTGGGGATCCTCTCCGAGGTGGCGCACCGCTACGCGTCGCCCCAGTACCACGATCCCGACGATCTGCCCGAGTCGATCCGGGCCGGCTCGCGCGAGATCTCGATGGTCGAGCCCTCGATCTACTACTCGAACCCGTGGGAAGGTGGATGGGCCCGCCTGGCCGACGCGGTGGAGTACCACTTCGTCTCGTCGATGGGGTCCCTCGACATCGGCTCCCGGCTCCGCGAGGACTGGCTCTACAACAAGTATCGGATGGGCTCCCAGCAGATCCGTGATGGCCGCGAGGGCGGGCCTTTCGCCTACGTGGTTCCGATGGAGGAGCAGTGGGATCGGGGCGAAGCGGTCGAGATGCTGAACGTGCTTCGGCGCGGCGGGGTCGAGGTGCACCGCGCCACGCAGCCCTTCACGGCCGGAGGTGCGCAGTACCCGGAGGGCACCTACGTGGCCTTCGTGGGCCAGGCCTTCCGGGCCCACCTGATGGACCTGATGGAAAAGCAGGAGCACCCGCAGCGGGAGCTCTACCCGGGCGGGCCCCCGGAGCCCCCCTACGGCGGGCTGGCCGGCTGGACCCTTCCGATGCAGATGACCGTGAACGTGGTGCGGGTCGAGGAGCCCTTCGAGGCCCAGGTCGAGGCGGTGGACCGGCTGCCCCCGCCCGAGAGCCGGGTGGCGGGATCGGGGAGCTTCGGATACGCCTTCTCGGGGCAGCAGAATTCGGCACGGATCGCCGCGAACCGCCTGATGCACGAGGGAGAGCGTGTGCACTGGGTCACGCAGGCCTTCTCCGCCGGGGGTGGAGAGCTGGTCCCCGGGGCCTTCGTGGTCGAGGCCGGCGCGGGCGGATCCGACCGGATCCGCGCGGTGGCCGAAGAGACCGGGATCGACCTGATCGCCCTGGACGGGGTGCCGCAGGTTTCGATGGAGCCGCTCGACGCGCCCCGGCTCGGGATGTACATGCCCTGGACGGGCAACATGGATGAAGGCTGGACTCGCTACATCTTCCACGAGTACGGCTTCCAGCCCGACACCATCCGCAATTCCGACCTGCAGAACGGCGACCTGTCCGACTACGATGTGATCCTCCTTGCCGACCAGGGAGCCGGATCGATCATGAACGGCAATCCGCCGGGCCGGATGCCCGAGCCCTACATCGGCGGGGTCGGAGAAGAGGGTGCGGCGAAGCTGAGGGCGTGGGTCGAGGCCGGCGGAACGCTGGTTACCTTCGACGGGGCGGGCGACTTCGCCATCCAGGCGCTCGACCTTCCGGTGAGCAACGCCACTTCGGGGCTCTCCCGGGAGGAGCTCTTCATTCCGGGATCGCTGATCCGGACCGAGTTCGACGGGAGCCACCCGATCGGATTCGGAATGCCCGACCAGACGGCCTCGTTCTATCAGAACTCCCGGGCGTGGGAGGTGCACGACGAGGATCGGGTCGACGTGGTCGGCCGCTACGCCGAATCCGATCTCCTGATGAGCGGCTGGGAGGTCGGAGCCGAGGAGCACCTGGCCGGAAAGGCCGCCGTGGTGCGCGCCCGGGTGGGTGACGGCGAGGCCGTCCTGATCGGCTTCCGGCCGCAGTTCCGGGCTCAGTCGACGGGCACTTACAAGCTCTTCTTCAATGCGATCCTCGGAAGCGGGGCGCAGAACCGCGAGGCGCTGATCGGCATGCGGGGGTTCGGACTGGTCGGCGCCGGTGAGGGCCTCCCCGCTCCGAACTGATCCACTGCGCCTTCCAACGCGGGGAGACCTGCGCTCCGCGGCGGCCCTTGCGTTGCCGGTGGTGGCCGTACAGCTCGGCCTTAACTCGATGGGGCTCGTCGACACCCTGATGGTGGGGCGGGTGTCGTCGGTGGACCTGGCGGCGGTCGCGCTCGGGAACCTCTACTTCTTCATGGTGGGGGTCTTCGGGATGGGGCTCCTCATGGGGCTCGATCCGCTGGTCGCGCAGGCGATCGGGGCGCAGGACCGTCCGGCCGCCACCCTCGCGATGCAGCGGGGGATCGTGCTGGCCGTCGGGCTCACCGTGATCGCGGTAGCCGGTCTGCTCCTGGCCGAGTCGGCCTTCGGGCTGGCGCGGCAGCCGGGCGAGGTGATCCCGGTGGCTGCGCGCTACGCGCTCTGGTCGATTCCCGGGGTGCTCCCTTTCTACCTGTTCGTGGTGCTGCGCCAGAGCCTGCAGGCGATGAGCCGGGTGGCGCCGATCGTCTGGACGATCGTGGCGGCCAACCTCTTGAACGTGGCGCTGAACTGGGTGCTCATCTGGGGGAACCTGGGGGCGCCGCGGCTGGGGGCCGTGGGTTCGGCCATGGCCAGCTCGATCTCGCGCTGGGGTCTGGTCGCGATCCTCCTGGCGATCGCCTGGCCCCTGTTGCGTCCCTATCTCCGGCCTCTTCAGGTCGGGATCCTGCGGGCGCGACCGCTGGGACGGATGGTCGCCCTGGGAGGCCCGATCGGGATGCAGTTCCAGCTCGAGTTCGGGGCCTTCGCCATGGTGGGGGTGGCGATGGGCTGGCTCGGGACCGTTCCGATGGCCGGCCACCAGGTCGCGCTGGCCCTGGCGTCGTTCGCCTTCATGGTGCCGGTCGGGGTGGCCGCGGCCGCCGCCGTGCACGTGGGGCAGGGGGTCGGGGCCCGCGAGCTGGGCCGGGCCCGGCGGGCGGCGGGGGCGGCCCTCGTCCTCGGGCTGGGCTTCATGACCGTCACCGCCCTGATCTTCCTGACCTTTCCGAGAGGGCTCAGTCGGCTCTTCACCGAGGATCCGGCCACCCTCCTGGTCGCCGCCGCACTCCTGCCGATCGCGGGGGTCTTCCAGATCTTCGACGGTCTCCAGGCGGTCGCGGCGGGGATCCTGCGGGGGGTGGGCGACACGCGGGTGCCGATGTACGCGAACATCCTGGGTTTCTGGATCCTGGGGATCCCGCTGGGCCTGCTGCTGGCCTTTCCCCTGGAGATGGGTGCCACCGGCCTCTGGTGGGGTCTCGCGGCGGGGCTCGCATCGGTCTCGCTGCTTTTGATCTGGCGGGTCCGCAGCCAGCTCGGCCGGGAGCTCCGACGGGTGCTGGTGGATTGATCGCGGGCGGATGGGACGGATCGGTCGGGGGGGCGCTCCCTTGACGCGGGACCGGCCGAAGCGCACGATCACGGGACCGTGAACCCCATTCGCCCGGTCCGGCGCCCAATGATCCGCCGCCGGCGCCCCGGGGGTATGAGCGCACCTGATCGGCCGCGAATGCCCCTTCGAGCAACTCGGCCTCGTACCTAGGCCATCGCAACCCGGCAAGAGACCCACATGATTCGCATCGCACAGCCCGCACCGTCCGAGAGAAGGGTGGTGCTTACAGCCCCCGCCAGCAGGGGCCTTCACGGGGCGGACGCCGCCAAGACGGCCTCCGCAGGGAAGGCCTCCCTCCTTCTCGTGGTCTTCCTCGTGTTCGGTGGCCCGGCGAGCGACGCGCTTCCCGGACCCCTCGGCGCCGAGCGACTGGCCGCGCAGGTCACCGATCCCCTCGAGGCCGGGCTCGCCGTGGAGCGTCTCGAGGCGAGCGCCGAGAGCCTGGTGCTGGCGGTGGGGGAGCGGGCGCGACTCTCGGTCCGGGCGCTCGACGCGGCGGGAGCCGAGATCGACGCGGTGATCCGCATCACCGGCCCGCGTCAGGGAGTGCGGATCCTCGAGGACGGGGTCGAGGGGATCGCGGTGGGGGAGTGGACCGTGGTCGCCACCGTGGGGCTCCCGGCCGGAGCCGAGCAGGATCCGCCCAGCCTGCGCATCCCCGTCGTGGTGGAGTGGCCGGCGGTGACCGAGGTGCGCGTCCGGCCGCCCGAGACCCGACTCTACCAGGGCACCACGGCCCGCTTCGGGGTGGCGGCAACGCATGCCGACGGCACCGAACGTCCCCGGCCCCCGGCGATGTGGGAGAGCTCCGACCCCGAGGTGGCCGAGGTCGACGCCTACGGACACGTCACCGCGCACGCTCCGGGGAGCGTCCGGATCGGGGCCCGGGTCGACGGGGTCGAGGGCTGGGTCGAGCACGAGGTCGAGCCCTTTCCGGTCGACCGGATGGAGCTCGGCCTCCCCGAAGGACCCCATCGCACGGGTGATGTGATCCGGATCGAGCTGCGGGCGCACGACGCCGGGGGTGACGAGGTGCGCGATCTGCCGGTCAGCTGGGGGTACAGCTGGGATCCGGGGCGCGAGGACATCCTGATGCCCGGGGCCGAGGCCCAGATCCGCGAGGGGCGCTTCACGGCCGAGGTGCCCGGGGACTACACGGTCTTCGCCACGGCGGGGGTCCGGACGGCGCGGGTCACCTTCACGGTCGAGCCGCGCGAGGTGGTGCACGGGGTTCAGCTCCTGGGGCAGGGCCGGGTGAGCGAGTACCACACCTCGGACTTCTGGATCTGGGAGGGGGTCGATGGTCGGGACTGGGCGCTGAGCGGGACCTGGGGCGCCGATGGCTGGAGCTACCTGTGGGACGTGACCGATCCGGGGGCCATGGTCAAGACGGACTCGCTTCGGATCGACGCACGCACCGTCAACGACGTGAAGGTCTCGCCCGACGGTCGCTACGGGGTGCTCACGCGGGAGGGGGCCTCGGATCGGGTGAACGGGCTGGTGGTCCTCGACCTGGCCTCGGAGCCCGGACGGATCCGGGTCGCCACCGAACTGGACGAGGGGCTCACCGGCGGGGTGCACAACACCTATCCGACCGACGACTACCTCTACGCCCTCTCGGGGGGCCAGAAGTACCTGATCATCGACATGAGCGACATCGAGAACCCGCGCACGGTGGGCGAGGTGCAGCACGAGGACTGCCGGATCCACGACGTGTGGGTGCACGACGGGCTCGCCTACTCGGCCCAGTGGGGGTGCGGGCTCCTGGTGTACGACGTCGGAAACGGGGGCTGGGGCGGCACCCCCGAGGCGCCGGCCTTCGTCTCGCAGTTCCTGACTCCCGGGGGGCGGACGCACGCCGTCTTCCCCTACTACCAGGAGTCCACGGGGATCTTCTACGTCTACCTGGGCGACGAGATCATCGGGCGCTCGGGGATGGCCTGGGCCGGTCAGCCCTCGGGCCCCTACAACCCGGCGACCCCCGAGGAACCGGTGCCCGAGCAGACCGCCGGGTACATCCACATCGTGGACTTCTCGGATCCCGCGACGCCGAAGAAGGTGGCGCGCTACCACGTGCCCGAGTACGGGACCCACAACATCTGGGTCGAAGACGACGTCCTCTACCAGGCCTACTACGAGGGGGGGCTGAGGGTCGTCGACGTCTCGGGCGAGCTCCAGGGCAACCTGGCCGACCAGGGGCGGGAGATGGCGGTCTTCAAGCCGCATGACCCCTTCGGCAAGATCCGCAACGCCGCGCAGGTGTGGAGCGCGATGCCCTTCAAGGGCCGGATCTTCATGTCGGATCACAACTCGGGGCTCTGGGCCGTCGAGATCGAGCCGCCGGAAGCCTTCCGGCCGGTCAGTTGACGACCGGGGCCGAGGTACAGGTGCCCGACGTCGCCCCCCTGCTCGAGGGGGTCGAGGCGCTCCGGGCCCAGGTGGCTCGGCGGGTCCTGGGCCAGGAGGCGGTGGTCGAAGAGACCCTCCTGACCCTTCTGGCGGGGGGGCACGCGCTCCTCGAAGGGGTGCCGGGGCTGGCCAAGACTCTCCTGGTGCGGACCCTGGCCGAGGGGATGGACCTGGACTTCCGCCGCATCCAGTTCACCCCGGACCTGATGCCGGGCGACGTGACGGGCACCGAGGTCCTGAACGAGGAGCGGGGCAGCGGGCGGCGCGAACTGCGCTTCATGCCCGGGCCGGTCTTCACCCAGATCCTCCTGGCGGACGAGATCAACCGGGCACCCCCGAAGACCCAGGCCGCGCTCCTCGAGGCCATGCAGGAGGGGCACGTCACCGCGGCGGGTACCACCCGTGATCTGCCGACCCCCTTCCTGGTACTCGCCACCCAGAATCCGATCGAGCAGGAGGGCACCTACCCGCTGCCCGAGGCCCAGCTCGACCGTTTCCTGGTGAAGATCCGGGTGCCCTATCCGGAGGCCGGGATCGAGCGCGACATCCTGGCCGCCACGACCGGGGAGCGGCAGGCCGCGGTGAGCGCGGTGCTCGACGGCGCCGCGATCCTTCGGCTCCGGCAGGCGGTACGACGGGTCGCGGCATCGGAGCCGGTCTTCGACTACGTGGTGCGCCTGGTCCGGGGTACGCGTCCCGACACGTCGGACGGGGTCGGGGAGGTCGTCGACTGGCTCCGCTGGGGAGCCGGACCCAGGGCGGGCCAGGCGCTCGTCCTGGTCGGCAAGGCGAGGGCGCTTCTGAGAGGGCGCTTCCACCTGTCGCCCGACGATGTCCGGGCCGTGGCGCCCGCGGTGCTGCGGCATCGGCTCCTCCCCTCCTTCCGGGCCGAGGCCGAGGGGCTGACCCCGGACCGGCTGATCGAGCGACTCCTGGAGCGGGTGCCGCCGCCCACGTCGGGGCTGGGGTGAGCCCCACGCGATGAGGGGGCCCGACGACGCCGCCGACTCCGCGTCGCCGGCGGGTGAGGATCTTCTCCCCCCGGAGCTCCTGGACCAGGTGGGCGACCTGGAGTGGGTGGCCCGGCGGGTGGCCCGGCTCCTCGCGGCCGGGGCGCACGAGACCCGCTCCGCCGGGCGGGGCGAGGAGTTCGAGCGGCACCAGCCCTACCAGCAGGGCGATGACCTGCGGTATCTCGACTGGAAGCTTCTGGCCCGGACCGACCGCCTCTACCTGCGCCGGTTCCGTGAGCGCAGCCACCTGCGCACCCTCTTCGTGCTCGACGCCTCGGCCTCGATGGCCTTTGAGGGAGGCGCCCCGGTCACCAAGCTGCGCTACGGGGTCCTGCTGGCCGCGATCCTGGGCCACCTGGCCCGCGACGCGGGCGATGCGGTCGGGCTCGTGGTGGCGGGGGCCGAGGCCGAGGCCGAGCTGCCCCCGGGGCGCGGGAGCGAGCGGTGGCGTGCGGTGCTCCACGCGCTGCAGGGGGTGCGGGGTGCGGGTGGGGGGGACCTGGGCCCCTGGCTCGAGCGGGCGGGACTTCTGGCGACGCCGGGGTCGCGGATCGTGATCCTCTCCGACTTCCTGGAGGGCGACGACGGGATCGAGCTGATGCGCTCGGTGGGGCACCTGCGGGCCCGCGGAGACGAGGTCGGTGCGATCCGGATCCTCTCTCCCGAGGAGCTGGGCCGCAGCGGGGGCGACGAGGCCCTCTACACCGACCCCGAGGATCCGGAGCGGCTCCTGCCCGCGGCGCCCGGACGCGACCCGGGCTACCTGGCGCGGCTCGACGCCTACTATGCCGAGCTCTCGCGCGGCCTGGTCGACCGGGGCGCGCGGTGGGCCGAGGTCTCGAGCGCCGACCCCCTCCTCCCCTTCCTGCGGGGATGGTTTCGGGCGCCGGACCGATCCCTTCGGGGCGCGCGGGCGTGATCGAGCTCCT
The DNA here is from genome assembly GCA_007126575.1 of Gemmatimonadota bacterium. GTDB lineage: Bacteria > Gemmatimonadota > Gemmatimonadetes > Longimicrobiales > Gaopeijiaceae > SLBA01. Next base: position 15,587 of record SLBA01000011.1, read on the forward strand.
GCGACCCGGCTTCCTGGTGGCCGGGGGGGCGCTGGCGCTCCTGGCGGTCGGGCTCCACCTGCTGCGCCCCCGAACCCGGGAGCGGAAGGCGCTTCCCACGGCCCGGTTCCTGACCGAGGACCCCCGGTCCCGGATTCGGTGGCACCGGCGCCCCGATCACTGGTCGCTGCTGGCGCTCCGGGTCGCCTTCGCCCTGGCGCTGGGGGCGGCCTTCGCCGGGGTGGTGTGGGTGGGCCCGTCCGACGGACGGGGGGTGGTCGTGGTCATCGACTCGGAGGCGGGCGAAGATCTCGACGAGCTGCGGGAGCGGGCGAGCGCCGCATTCGCCGAGGGATCCGACGAGGAGTCGGATGGGACGTCCCACGCGGTGGCCGTCGAGGTCAGGATCGCGGTTCCGGACGCCTCGGGCACGCTTTCGCTGGCGACTCTTCTCGGCGAGGTGCGCGAGGGCGCCGCGGCGTTGACCGGGGTGGACTCGATCGCGGCCGTCATCATGGCCCGTCCCCGGGCGGAGCTGTGGGGGCCTGGCGTGCCCGAGCTTCGGGATCGGAGTTGGCCCGGCCGCATCCGCTACGAGCGGGTGGGGCCTGCCCTCGAGACCGGCGGGGGTGGGGAGGCCGATGGGGGCCCCGAAGTCGAGGCGGGGCCCGAAGTCGAGGCGGGTGCCGGAGTCGAGGCGGGTTCCGAGGGTTCGGCCCCGTCGCCGGAGGTGGTCGCCCGGTCGGAGCCTGCCGAGCTCCGGCCGCCGACGGGGCTCCCTGTCGAGGTGGGGGCGCATTGGGTCGCGGTCTGGGAGGCCCTGCCGGTCCGATCCCGTTCGGGCCCGGAGTCCACCCCGGGCACGGAGCCCGCCCCCGGCCCGGTTGATCGGATCGAGGTCGAGCTGGTCACAGCGCTCCCCGATGCGTGGGCCTCGGGTCCGGATCGTCTCTGGCGGGAGGGGACGGACGGTGCCTCTGACCGTTCGATCGAGGGAGTCGGCGCCGGTGACGGCGATGCGCCGGGCGCCACGCGCAGCCCGCGCCAGCTCCTCCTGCTCGACGGGCGGAGGCTCGACGGGGGAGGGGAGGAGCCCGCGGGAGCGCCAGCCGAGGGGGCCGTGATTCCCCTGCTCAGGGCCGGAGGTCTGCCGGCCGCGGCGGCGACGGTCACCGGGGGGGTCTGCCGGATCGCGCTGGCGATCGGGGCCGACGCGCCGATCCTGGCCGGACCCGAGCTGTCCCCCCTCCTGGAGTCGCTCGCTCGAGAGGGCTGCGGGCTGGGACCCAGGCTCCCGGCCGCCGAGGTGGACCGTGCGCTCGCGGTCCTCCTGGAGCGCGAGGATCTTCCGGTGACCGTGGCCCGCGCCGAGCTGAGAGCGCTCCCGACGGGAGGGGTGGACTTCACCCCCTGGCTCCTGGTGCTGGTCCTGCTCCTGGCGGGGGTCGAGTGGCTCCGAACCCGCCGGCTGGATCGAGGGCGGAGGTTCGAGGGTACCCTCACCCCACCCTCCGACACGAACCCCGGGCCGACGCCTTGACATCTCCGATCCTGCAGACCCGACTCGCCGAACTGCGGCGACGCTGGCGGATCCGCACCCTGGTGCGGGGCGCGGGCCTGGCCGTCGGGCTCGCCTCGGTCACGGTGCTGGGGCTGGTGGGGCTGGCGGCGCTCGGGCTCGTGCCGGCGGGGGCGAGGGGGGTCCTCCGCTGGATTCCGGTCGTGGCCCTCCTCGGACCCCTCCTCGGGGCCCTGTGGATGATCGTCGGGCGCGTCCCCCCGGACCGTCGCCTCGCCCTGCAGATCGACGAACAGCTTCCGGAGCTCGAGCAGGGGGCCGCGACCCTCCTGGAGCTCCCCGAGGCGCACCCCTACGCCGCTTCGATCCGAGCGGCGGTCGAGGGGCGGATCGGTCGGGCCCGGGACTCGCGGTTCGCGTGGTGGAGGCCGGCCGAGGGCGAGGGACGGCGAGCGATCCCGGTCCTGGCGGCGCTGGCCCTGGCGGGGACCCTGCTCGCCACGCAGGGCGGACCCGGGGTGGTGTGGGGCGCCTGGGGGGCCGCCGCGTCCGGCGCCGGCACCGGCGCTCCCGGAGTCGCGGGGCCGATGGGGACCGACGGGGAGCTCGAGGAGGCCCCGATCGACCTCCCCGACCACCTCACGATCACCCTTCGACCCCCGGGATACACGGGGCTGCCGGATCGCGAGGTCCCCTTCGACGAGGGGGTGATCACCCTGGCGGGCTCCGAGCTGCGGCTGGTGGCCGAGCTCCCCGAGGGGGTGGACCCCCCGGAGCTTCGCCGGATTCGTCCGGGGAGTGGCGATGGGGCCGAGGGGGTGACCGGGTCGGGCGCGGATCCCCGCGGTGATCGGGGGTCGGAGGTGGCGGCCTGGACGCCCTTCGAGGCCGACGGGAACGGAGGGTGGACCGCCCGGGTGAGCCTCGACACGGGGGATCGCGGCCTGGTGCTGCGCCACGGCGCGGAGTGGATTCTCCCCCTGCAGGTCCGCCCCGACGGGCCCCCCGAGGTCGAGCTGATGGAGCCGGGCCGTGACATGGTTCTGGCCACGGGCATCGGCACGGTCCAGCTCCAGGCCCGGGCCCGGGATCGGTACGGGATCGGCGACTTCGAGCTCAGCTGGATGCACACCCGGGGCTCGGGAGAGTCGTTCGACTTTCGCGATGGTCGGATCGCGTGGGACGCGGTCGAGGAGGGCGCCGACGGGGCCCTCGAGGGGCGACTCACCCTGGACCTGGAGTCGATCGGGCTCGGGCCGGGCGATGTGCTCCACCTGCGTGCGGTGGCCCGCGATCGCAACGATCTGACCGGGCCGGGAGAGGGCGTCTCCCGCACCCGGCAGCTGCGCGTGATCCGAGAGGGCGACGAGATGTCGGTCGACGCGCTGATCGGCCTGCCGGTCGACGTCGAACAGGAGCCGGTCCTGTCGCAGCGGATGATCCTGATGATGACCGAGGAGCTGCTCGCCGAGGCCCCCCGGATGAATGCGAGCGACGTCCGCTCCGAGGCGCTCCGGATCAGCCGGGAGCAGAACCGGCTGCGCACCCGGATCGGTGAAGAGGTCTTCTCGAGAGCGACCGGGGCGATGGAAGAGGTCGTCCTTCACCTGGGTGTGGAGTTCGATCCGCATGGGGGGATGGCGGGCGCGGCCCACGCCCACGATGACGACCACGACGACCACGACCACGAGCATGACCGGGACGCGGAGGCCGACCGGACCTCCCCCCCCGTCCAGGGCTCCCGCTACGGCGTGGCCTCGATCTTCGACCCCTCGGCACGGGCCGACACGGCTCGTGAGCCGACCGGGGTCGGGCCCGGACAGGGAGCCGCGCACGACCACGACCACGGGGACAGCCGCGGCGCTCGCCTCGACTTCGGGGCCGGCGAAAACCTGGAGCCGCTCTTCATGGGACGGCCCGGCGCCCTCCCGGTCGGGTTCGGTGAGCTCGAGGAGCTGGGTCACGATCACGACGGGAATCCGATCCTCTCGGTGAACCAGCCCCTGCTCGAGATCTACAACGCGATGTGGGAGTCGGAGCGCTACCTGAGCCTGATCGACCCGGACCGGTCGACCCCGCACCAGCAGGAGGCGCTCGACGGGCTCCAGGCGCTGCGCGAGAACACCCGGGTCTTTCCCAGGGGACGGGTGAGCGTGCCCCCGGTGGACGTGGGTCAGGCGCGTGGAACCGGTGAGATCGACGACGCGGACCCCGCGGCCCGCATGCCCGGGGAGCGGCGGGAGGCCGCGGATGCCCGTATCGGGGAGATGGACCGGGTCCTGGTGCGCATCGACGAGGGGAGCGACCGGGGGGAGCCGGAGCTGCATGCGTTCGCCCTCTCGCTCCTCGAGGATCCCGTGGTGCCCACCGAGACTTCGAGCGCTGTGGTGCGTGCCTCGCAGCTCCTTCAGCGCGGTGAGCTCGAGGCGGCGTCACGGCTCCTGCGCGATACGCGGCGCGACTGGGCCCGACCCGCTCGCGATCGGGGGGTCCGGCTCGTCGAGACCCCGCTGAGTCCGATGACGGGGTGGCCGGGAGACGAGGATCGACCGGGCGCCGCGCGCGGGGTGGGGTCTCCGGACGCCCTCTTCGAAACCCCCTTCGTCTTTGCGACCCTTCGATACGAAAGCGGGAACTGGGACTCCGCACCCCTGGTCCCGCAGAATCTGATCCACTCGCTGGCCCAGTACACCGAGTTGCCAGTGGCGCCCGAGGGGGTCGTGGTCGACCTCTCGTCGGACGAGATCTTTCGGTATCCGGTGCTCTACCTGACCGGGCACCTGCCGGTGCGCTTCTCGGACGCCGAGGCGCGCAACCTGGAGCGGTACGTGCGCCGGGGCGGATTCGTCTTCATGGACGATCACAATCACGACATCGACGGAGCCTTCCACCGCACCGCGACCGCCGAGCTCGCCCGCATCTTCGGGCCGGACGCCCTCGAGGCCCTCCCTTCGGACCACGAACTCTACCGCAGCTTCTTCCACTTCGAGGACGGGCCGCCGACGACGAGCCACGAGCTTTCGGGGTGGGGCGACGGACTGATTCACCCGGATCTATACGCGGTCCTGGTCGATGGCCGCATCGGGGTGCTCTACTCGAACAAGGACTACTCTTCGGAGTGGAGCTACCACGCGGTCAACAAGCGCTTCCTGGCCGTCGACAACACGCGCTTCGGCGTGAACCTGCTCCTCTACGCCCTCACGCGCTGAACCGGACCCCAGGGATGGGGGAGCCGGTTCAGGGGATCTCGATCAGGATCGGAAGGACTCCGGACAGCTTCGCCCACTCCATCACGTCGGCGACGATGAAGATGAGGGGGATCGCGAGGCAGTCGCGCAGCGCTCTCGAGAAGCGGGGGGCATCGAGTCTCACGGTCTCTCGACTCATGGGGCGCCGCAGAAGGGGGATGAAGCGGGGGACCCTCCGTCGGTAGGCCTCGAACTCCTCTCCGAACAGCTCGCGCAATGTGCCTTCCTCGCTGTGGATCGCGGGCCAGTGGGCGATGAAGAAGATGACCGCGAAGAGGGCCGCGATGATGAGCGACTCGAAGGCCAGCCCCGCTCCGACGAAGCCGATCAGGCTGAACAGGTAGAGCGGGTTCCGTACGAGCGAATAGGGCCCTTCGGTGACCAGCGTCCGGTTCTTTCGGCCGGCCAGGTAGACGCTCGCCCAGATCCGGCCTCCCATGGCGACCAGAAGGAGGAGGAGCCCTGCGGCGCCGAGGAGCGTGTCCCAGACCCCCCCTTCGACGTAGACGTGGTGGGAGACCAGCACGAGGAAGGCGACCGGCAGGAGGAGCAGGCGGGTGGCGGTGAGTCTGGGGTTCATGGCGAATGGGGTCCGGGGAGGAAAGGAGGTCTGAATGACTCGGGTGCGATGCCGGAATTGGACTTTGGGGGCCCGCACCCCCATTCTGATCCGATACCCTGAGATATACACCCGAACGGAGTGTTTTGCATGTTCCGAGCCTTCCTGCTCCTCGCGATGGTCTCCCTGCTCACCGCACCCGCCCTCGCCGAGGCCCAGCGGATGGGCCCCCCGTCGAGCTACTGGACCCTGACCCCGGACTACGTGCCGGAGTCCGATCGGCACGCGGACTGGTACACGGTCGCCGGCGAACGCGACGGGCCCTCGATGTTTCCCCGGGTGCAGCAGCCCGAGGTCGAGTACGAGCCCGGCGACGCCCTGACCTGGGATCGCTATCACACCCCCGACGTGATGTACTACTGGATGTTCCGGTGGGCCGAGGAGTATCCCGAAATCCTCGACCTGTACGAAGTGGGGAGGTCGTTCGAGGGCCGTCCAATCTACCAGGCCACGATCACCAACAAGGCCACCGGAGCCCACACCGACAAGCCGGCCGCCTACTTCGACGGGGGGCGCCACGCCGGTGAGATCACCCCCTCGGAGTCGACCCTCTGGCTCATGCAGTACCTGCTCGAGAACTACGGGACTGACCCCGAGGTCACCGACATGGTCGACCACAACACGATCTACCTTCGACCGCAGGCCAACCCCGACGGGTCGAACCTCTACCTGCACACCGCACAGCGGAATCGCAGCTCGGTGCGGCCGGTCGACCAGGACGGCAACGGTCTCTACGACGCGAACCCCCCGGTCGACCTCGATGGAGACGGGACGGTCCGGCAGATGCGGTGGTACGTGGGCGAGGGGAATGGAAACGCCGTGATCCGCGAGGACGACGAGAGCGGACGCCTGATGCAGCGAGTCCCGATGGGTCAGGGGGACTGGCGCCTCGAGACCGAGGGGATCGACCACGTGGGCGAGGGTCGCTACGGCTCGGACGGGATCGGCGGGCTGGACCTCCACCGGAACTTCCTCGAGAACTGGCGCCCGATGCCCGGAATGGAAGAGACCGGTCGGGGCTACACGCAGGTGGGCGCCGGCGAGTACCCGCTGAGCGAGCCCGAGATCTACTCCTTCGTCATGTGGACGCTCACGCACCCGCACATCTCGGTGGTGAACCACATGGACACCTCGGCGCCCTTCCACCTGCGGGGGCCGTCGACCTCGAGCCAGTACGAGCGGATGTACGAAGAGGACCTGGAGCTCTTCTTCTACTTCGACACCCTGGGGATGAGCATCACGGGGTATCCGGGGGCCGGAAGCGTTTACGATGATTTCATCGGGGGGCGACCCCTGTTCGGGCACGGTCCCGACTACGGCTACTTCTACTACGGGGCCATCTGGTACGGTGACGAGCTCTGGAACAACGGCCGGTTCGAGGATTTCAACGACGACGGGTCGATGGACGACTGGGATCGCCTCTACTGGGACGACAACTTCAACAATGGCGAGGGCTGGAAGGACTGGGTCGAGGTGGATCACCCGCAGCTCGGGACCGTCGAGGTCGGGGGGTTCCACCCGAAATTCTTCCTGCAGAACCCCCCCGCCCCCATCATGGGGGAGTGGGCCGAGAAGCAGGCGCGCTTCAACCTCGCGCTCATCCAGCATCTGCCCCGGTTGCGGGTCGATGAGGTTGCCACGCAGGAGATGTCGAACCCCGACGAGGAGGGCCCCGAGGAGCTGGTCGAGGTGACGGTGACCTGGACCAACGAAGGGGGGATCCCCACCGCGCTGCGCCAGGCCGAGCTGGTCGCGATCGTGCGGCCCGACCGGGTGTCGCTCGAGTTCGACCCCGAGCTGACCCGGGGTGGGGACGAGGCCCGGGTGAGGTTCGTCGGCTCGGGCAGCGGGATCGATGTCGGGCGCACCGACGCGGGCGAGACCCGCTCGATCACCTTCCAGCTCGCCGTCTCCGGAGACGGGCCCGTCGAGGGGGTCGCTCGGGTTAGTTCGACCCGGGGCGGGGTGGTGGAGCTGCCCTTCAGCGTGGATCCGTGAGCCGGGGGAGAACGACGCCGTGACCCGTCTGCGGCCCGTGCTCCTGGGGGCGCTCGCGCTCCTCCTGCTCGGGGTGCTGGGCTTCGAGCATCTCGATCGACCCGGTGACGGGGCCCCGGGGGAGCGGGGGGTGGTGTGGGCGGACCTGACCCTCGACCCCCCGGGGGGGATGCATGGGGGCGATCCCCTCTGGATTCCCGCCTCCGCCTACCCGCGGCCGGCGTCCGGAGGGGGTGCTTCCGCCGAGGCCCTGGCGGGAGCCGAGGAGCGGCTGCGCGCCTTCGGGGCGGGGCGTCCCCTGGTCGTCGAGGTGTCGGACGGGGGCCCGCCCGCCCGTGCCCGGATGCCGCTCCGCCTTCGCGAGGGGCGGGCGTCGGTGGGGGTGATCCGGGTCGACCGGGGTGTGGAGGCCCCGGGGTCCCTGCTGCTGCGGGGTGAGGCGGGTGTCGTGGACACCATCCCGGGCCGGGAGCTCCCCGATGGTTCGGGGCTGGAGTTTCCCCTCCTCTTCGAGCCGGTGCGAGCCGAGTGGACCCCGTGGGAGATCGAGGGGGTGCCGGGCGTCGCCTCGGCGGACCCGATCACCTGGTGGGGCTGGGTCGAGCCGGCGCGTCCGCTGCGGGTCCTGGCGTTGTCGGGCCCCCCGACCCCGGAGTCGCGTTTTGCGCTGCGGGCGCTCGAGGAGGCGGGCGAGGAGGTCGAGGCGTGGATCCATCTGGGTCGCGGGCTGTGGACCGGCCGCGGCCGGGACCAGGGGCTCCCCACCGGTGAGGCGGCGCGGGAGCTCTACCGGGGCTTCGACCTGATCCTCCTCTTTCCCGGACTCGATCTGCCCGAGGCGCAGCGGGGCGCGATCGACCGCGCGGTGCGTGAGTCGGGTTTGGGGCTTCTCCTGGCGGGGCGGGGTGGTGGGGACGAGACCGAGTCGTCGGGGGCCGGGATCACGGAGCGCCCCGCCGCGGAGCTGACCTGGACCGAGGCGCCCCTCGAGCTGCCCACCCTGCCCGAGGTCGAGCTCGACGTGCGGATCCGGGGGGAGGGAACCGAGGTCGTCCGTGTCGGGGTCGAGGGGCGCGGCCGGGTGGCCGAGATGTCCCTGATCGAGAGCTGGCGGTGGCGGATGGAGGCCGGAGCCGAAGCGGAGCACCGGGCCTTCTGGCACGGGCTTGCGGGGTGGCTGACCGGGGGCTTCGGGCCGGATCCGGTCGTCGAGGTGCTCGGGGCCGATCTCGTGCCCGGAGACCCGGTGCGAGCCCGCTGGCTGTCGAGCCGGGCGCCGGGTGAGAGGGCGGGGGTGCAGTTCGAGGCGCCGGGGGCGCCCCCCAGGGTTTCGTCGATCGAGCCCGATCCGCTGGCGCCGGACCGGGCCGCCTTCGAGTGGGAGGCCGAACTCGCCTGGGCCGGGGTCGCGGCGGGGCCCCACCGGATCGCGCCGGTGGGCTCGGGCGAGGAGGCGGTCGCGGGAGAGCCCGATCCCCGAGCCGCCGGGGGCTGGACGCACCTGCGGGAGCCGGGAGAGGGCCTGGAGGCCGCGCTGGACCCCGAGGGGCTCCTGGCGCGGCGTGCCCTCGGATCGCCCACCGGACGCCTGCTGGCCCCGGAGCTGTTCGCGGCCGGGCTCGAGCGACGGCGGTCCACCGGGCTCCCGGGGTGGATGTGGCCCCTCCTCTTCCTGCTCCTGGCGGGGCTGGCGGGGGGAGAGTGGGCGCTGCGACGCTCCCGTGGGCTGGCCTGAGTCCGGTCGCTGCGGTGGGCTGCCCGGCAGGGAGCCCGGGAGCGCACGCCGTGGCTCCGCCCGCGGATCTTGCTTCGGATCGGCCGGGCCCGCACATTGACCTTCTGTCCACGATCCACCATACGCTCCACCCCATGACCGACTCCACCCCATTCCTTTGCCGGGACCGACCTCTGCCATGAAACGACGAGATTTTCTTCGAAACTCCGCGATCCTGGCGGCTGGCAGTTCCTTCGTGGGGCACCCCGGGCTGCTCGACGGGATCCTGTCTCCGCGCGTGACCCCCGACGGTGTCCTGAGCGCCCGTCGTGCGGACCCCGAGCGCCGGGCCCTCGCCATGCGGGCGTTGGGCGCGGCCGAGGATGCCGGCGCGGAGTACGCCGATGTCCGGATCAACACCAACCGGAACCGGGGTATCTCGACGCGTGAGCGGCGGGTGCTCGGGGTATCGGACAACGTCACGGCCGGCTTCGGGGTCCGGGTGCTCGTCGATGGGACCTGGGGCTTTGCGGCCAGCGGGGTGGTGACCGACGACGAAGTGGTGCGGATCGCCCGCCGGGCGGTGGCCCAGGCGAGGGCCAACCGGGCGGCCCAGCGGCAGCCGGTGGAGCTCGCGCCTGCGCCGGTCGAGCCCGACGGGGTCTGGACGAGCCCGATCCGGACCGACCCCTTCGACATCCCGATCGAGGAGAAGGTCGCCTACCTCTTCGAGGCGAACGAGGCCGCCCTCGGGGTGGGCGGGGTGCAGTTCGTGAACTCCTCGCTCTTCTTTCTTCGCGAGGAGAAGTTCTTCGCGAACTCCGAGGGGACGGTCACCGACCAGACGATCTACCGCACGTCTCCCTCGATGTCGGTCACGGCCGTCAGCTCGGACGGCTCGGACTTCCAGTCGCGGAGTTCGACCGACATCGCACCGATGGCGCTGGGGTGGGAGCACGTGATCGACTCCGACCTCGTGGGGCTGGCTCCGATGTTCGCCGAGGATGCGGTCGAGAAGCTCTCGGCCCGCTCGGTCGATCCCGGACAGTACGACCTGATCCTCCTGCCCACGCACCTCTGGCTGACGATCCACGAGTCGATCGCCCACCCGACCGAGCTGGATCGGATCATGGGCTTCGAGGCGAACTACGCCGGCACTTCGTTCATCTCGCCGGTCGACGAGTACCTGGGCAGCTTCCAGTACGGGCCGGAGTTCATGAATGTGGTGGGGGAGCGATCCACCCCCGGAGCGCTCTCGAGTGTGGGCTGGGACGACGAGGGGGTGGCGCCCCAGGACTACCACATTGTTCGCGACGGGATCCTGGACGACCTGCAGACCACACGGGAGCAGGCGCTCTGGCTGGCCGACCACTACCGGAGCCAGGGGCGCGAGGTGCGCTCGCACGGGAACTCCTACGCCCAGTCCTGGGCCGATGTCCAGTTCCAGCGGATGCCGAACGTGAACCTGCTCCCCTATCCGGATCGCGACGTGACCCTCGAGGAGCTCGTCGACGGGGTCGACCGCGGGATCCTGATCGACGGAAGCGGCTCCTTCTCGATCGACCAGCAGCGCTACAACTCCCAGTACGGAGGGCAGGTGTTCCGCGAGATCCGCAACGGCCGGCTCGAGGGGATGCTCAAGGACGTCGCCTACCAGATCCGCACACCGGAGTTCTGGAACGCCATGGACCTGTGCGGGGGAGAGAGCACCTATTTCGTGGGGGGCGCCTTCGGCGACGCGAAGGGCCAGCCCGCGCAGTCGAACGCCATCAGTCACGGGTGCCCCGCCACCCGACACCGCGACGTCACCGTCATCAACACCGCCAGGAGTGTCTGAGTCATGGGTTCAACGAACGAGTTCCTCTCCGAAGACGAAGCCCGCCGGATCACCGATCGGGTCCTGACGCTCTCGGAAGCGGATCACTGCCGAGCGAATCTGTCGAGCGCGATGGACGGGAACACCCGCTTCGCCCAGAACCAGATGAGCACCTCGGGTGACATCAACAACACCAGCCTGACCGTAACGAGTGCCTTCGGGCTGCGCGTCGCTTCGTCGACCACGAACCGCTTCGACGACGAGTCACTCGCCCAGGTGGTCCGCACCTCGGAGGAGCTGGCCCGGCTGGCCCCCGAGGACCCGGAGTACATGGGGGAGCTGGGCCCGCAGAGCTATCCCGATTCGGATTCCTACTATCCGACGACCGCGAACCTGGAGCCCGAGGAGCGGGCCCGCGCGATCGCCGAGGTCACCGAGCAGGCGGTCGCCGAGGATCTCATCTCGACCGGCTTCCTGGTGCATCGGTCGGGGGCGAGCTGTGTGGCGACGTCATCCGGCCTCTTCGCCTACGGTCTGGATTCGCGGGTGAACTTCACCACCACCGTCCGGACGGAAGATGGCACGGGAAGCGGATGGGCCGGCACGTCGGTCAACGACTGGGCCGACCTCAACACCCGGGAGCTGGGTGGGATCGCGGTCAGCAAGGCGATCCAGTCGCGGGAGCCCCGCGACGTCGAGCCGGGTCGCTGGACCGTCGTGATGGAGCCGACCGCGGTCGGCAACATGGTGAACCTGATGGTCAACCAGCTCTCGGCCCGCGCGGCCGACGAGGGCCGCTCCTTCTTCTCGGCGCCGGGTGGCGGGACCAAGCTCGGGGAGCAGTTCATCGACGAGCGCGTCACGATCCACTCCGATCCCCAGGATCCCCGGATCCACTCCACGCCCTTCAGCGGAGAGGGGCTTCCGAACCGCCGGACCACCTGGGTCGAGAACGGGGTCCTGCGGGAGCTGAACTACGACCGCTACTGGGCCGAGCAGAACGACCGGGAGCCGACCGGGTTCCCCTCGGGGTGGTACATGGAGGGGGGCAGCGACACCCTCGAGCAGATGATCGCCTCGACGGAGCGGGGCCTGTTGCTCACGCGCTTCTGGTACATCCGCGGGGTGGACCCGCGCACCATCCTCTTCACCGGGCTCACGCGCGACGGCACCTTCCTGATCGAGAACGGGCAGATCACCCACCCGGTCAAGAACCTGCGCTGGAACGAGACCCCGATCTTCATGCTCAACAACATCGAGATGATGGGGGCTCCGGTGCGGATCTCGTCGGGGGAGTCCGCCGGGCTCACTCCGGCGGTCGTGGTGCCTCCGCTCAAGGTCCGGGACTTCGCCTTCACCTCGATCTCGGACGCGATCTGAGTCGGAGCGTCGCCCGGAACCTTCCGCACCCGCCCGGGGTCCGGAATCCATGCGCCGCCTGCCCCTATTCCCGCTCCCGGTGGTCCTCTTTCCGGGAGCGGTCGCCCCCCTGCACATCTTCGAGCCCCGCTACCGGCAAATGGTGGCGCGGTGCATCGAGTTCGATCGTCGGTTCGGACTCCTCTACCACGATCCCGATCGCATGGGCCCCTTCGAGATGGAGGAGGGGCGCGTCGGCACCATCGCCGAGATCGGGGAGTTCCGCATCCTTCCCGATGGACGGTCCCTCCTCCTCGCCCATGGGCGGGAGCGGTTCCGGATCAACGACGGGATCGAGTCGCCGGAGCGCTACTACGAAGGACTGGTCGAGCCGTTCGAGGATGGGAGTCCCGGCGATCCAGAAGAACTGATCCGACGCCGGATGCGGTCGCTGGACCTGCTCGTGTCGGTGCTCGAAAAGCTGCCGGACCTTGAGGGGCGGGAAGACGTGCCGGCCCTCGAGATCGATCCGGCCGACGAGACCTCCTTTCAGATCGCGCAGCGGATCCGGGTGGATCCCGCCTGGCAGCACGCACTCCTCGAGATCACCGATGAGACCCGCCGGCTCGAGCGGATCGACAGCCTCCTGAGCGACGCGCTTTCATGACACCCTCGAACACCCCCCCGAAGACTCCATCCATGCCCCCCTCCGACGACCGCCCCACTACCGCCCCTGCCGGCCGATCGGAGCCGCCCGAGGAGCGATGGATCGAGACGCCGCGGGGAGGGCTGTTCTTCATCAACTCGCTCTTCGTATTTCCCTACCTGATGGTGCTGGTTCCGCTGCTCACCCGGCTCTTCGTTCGAGGGGTCGTGGGTGGGCTTCCGGGGGAATCCACGATTCTGGACACCTTCCCCCTCCTGGCGGAGTACCTGGCGCCGCGCTACGGGTGGCTGGCGGCGCTTCCCATCGTGCTGGTTGTGAAGAACCTCGGCATGGAGCCGCAGCGCCTGCCCCGGGTCGTGCTCTGGTGCCTGCTCCTGCTGCACGCGGCCGTCCTGGTGTGGACGCTGACCGGGTGGGTCGGCCTGCACGGCTTCGAGCTGCCCGCGGGCCCGGCGGGCTCATGAGCCGGATCGTGCACCTGAGGGTCACCCGTCGGGCTCGCCTGGCGGTGCAGCGGGGGGTCGGAGCGCCGGAGGGGGAGGGGGACTCGCCCGAGGCGCTCTCGGAGCTCTGGATCCTCCTCCATGGCTACCGCCAGCTCGCCCCCCGCTTCATACGGCATTTCCGAGCGTTGCATGATCCCAGTCGCCTCCTGGTGGCGCCCGAAGGCCTCTCCCGCTTCTACCTCGAGGGGAGCCCAGGCCCGCACCGGGGGGGAGATCCGGTGGGGGCGAGCTGGATGACCCGCGAGGATCGCGAGGCCGAGATCGAGGATTATGTCGGGTACCTGGATGAGGTTCTGGAGTGGGGGCTGGCGGCCTGTGCAGGGCAGGGGCGCCGGACCTCGGTGCGGGTTCTCGGATTCTCGCAGGGGGTCCACACCGCGGCTCGCTGGGTGGCGCTCGGGGAGGCCTTCCGGGAGCCGGAGCTGCGGGAGCGGACCCGCCTCCTCGTCTGGGGCACCGCGCTCCCGGCGGATCTCCCGGAGGAGGGCCTGGAGCGCTTCCGCACCCTCGAGTCGCTCATCCTCGTCCGGGGAGAGGAGGATCAGCTCCGGGTTGAGGGGGACGAGGAGGGGGAGGAGGCCCAGCTGCGGGAGGTCGGGATCGACTACCGGGTCCGAGTCCATTCGGGGGGGCATCGGATCGATGGGGCGCTGCTCAGGGAGCTCGCGGGTTGGGTAGGGGGCGGAGTGGATGAGGGCCCGGCCGGCTGACTTGCGGCGGCGTGCGGAGTGGATTACACGGTAATACAGTGATTCATCGCACCCAACCTGGAGGGCGTCCGATGTCATCGATTCAGCACAGCCTTCGCATTCCGAAAAAGCTGGATCGCGAGATCAGCCGGGAGATCCAGTTCCGGGGAGAGCGTGACTGGTCCAAAGGCGAAATTTCACTGATGGAGGAGGCCCTGCGCTCCTCACGGGTTCCCGGGATCGTATTCGTTCAAGGGCGTAATGAACGCCGACCGGCCGTTGCCTTCTCGGGTCTGGAGGTCCGGGAGGTCGTCGCGACCTGGAAGGAGTCCGGAGAGACGTGGGATGAACTGATCAAGGCCTATCCGGAGGTCTCCGAGAACCAGTTGCGGGCAGCGCGGGCCTATTACAGCACCTACCCGGAGGAGATCGACGAACGGCCGGCGCGTGAGGCATATTGGACGCCTGAGCGTGTAGCGGAGGAGAGGCCCTTCACGCGTAGACCGGGCGCTTGAAGGACGCTCGCTTCCATATCGACGAGGACGTTCCGCACTCCTGCTCCGAAGTTGGAGAAGGCCTGGATCTCGACATCCGCTCGGCCAGGGATGCCCAGCCTTCCTTGCCCCAGGACGATCCAGTGCACCTTCGTGCCGCAGCCCGGGACCGGAGAATCATGGTCACCCCGAGCCAGCGGGGCTCCGGGAGCTCTCCGGGGCCCTCACCCCCCTCTCCGAAACTCGACTCCCGTTCGCCCGAGAGAGTGAAGAGGTGGACCCGTGGCAGTCCCCGATCGAGGACGGCAATGAAGTCGTCGCCTGCGGCGGTCCGGTTCGGCCGGGCCCACTCGCTTCCCTCTTCGATCTCGGGGGCAGGGGGGGCGGTCCACTGGAGTTCGCGACCCACCTCGGCGGGTTCGTCGGGGATGACCACCGGATCGGCAGGGGCGGGCGTGGAGTCCGCCTCACGACCGCATGCAGCAGTCAGGAGGGCGGAGAGGAGGAGGGTCAGAAATCGGGACACGGGAGTCACCTCGCGAAGGAATCCATTGCGGGTCTCTCACGATTGGGGTGATCACCCCGGCCCCGCAGCTTTCAGAACTCGCCGATGAACCCGATCTCGGTGCGGAGCTCATGGCCGGTTTCGCGCAGGACGGTGTCGCGGGCCAGGTCGATCAGGTGTCGGACCTCGGCGGCAGTCGCGCCGCCGAGATTCACGATGATGTTGGCGTGCTTGTGGAAGATCCCGGCCTTCCCGTGCACATGGCCCTTCAGGCCGCACTGGTCGATCAATCGGCCCGCGCCGACCCCGTCGATCTTCTGGAAGATCGAGCCCGCGCAGGGATAGAGCCAGAGATCCGGATGACGGTCGTCGCGCCACGCCAGGTTCTCGCGCATCACCTGCCGCAGGCGCGCGGGATCCTCGGGGATCAGCCGGAACGTTGCCGAAAGGACTACATCGTCGCGGTGGTGAAGGATCGAGTCGTCGTAGCCGAACTCGAAGTAGTCGGGGCCCACCTCGATTCGCGTCCCCTCTTCGGTCCAGAGGTCGGCGGAGTCGAGGACCTCCTCGATGAAGACGGTCCGCTCTCGTTCGGGCGCCGGCGAGAGGAAGTGGAGATTCTGCCAGAGTGCCCCCCCGACGGTGCTGGGGATCCCCACGAAGTGGTGCAGGCCCCCCAGGCCGAGCTCGACGGTCTTCACGATCAGGTCCGGGAAGATCTCGACGCCGGCTCCCGCCCGAATCCGGTGGTCGTCGAGGATCTCGACCCCCCCGACGGTGGAGTGGATCACGAGCCCCCGAACCCCCCGGTCGGCCACGAGGATGTTCGCCCCCCGTCCGAGGAGCACGTGCGGCACTCCGAGCTCGCGGGCGGCCTGGATCGCCTCTACGAGTTCGTCGGCGGTGCGGGCCTCGACGAACAGGTCGGCGGGCCCTCCGATGCGGAAGGTGGTCAGGGGCGCGAGGGGCACGTCACGACGGACGCGGCCCGCGCCCAGCCTGCGCTCCAGTTCGGCGGTGGTGGAGGTATGGTGGCTCATGGCTCCGAAGGTAGAGAAGGTGGCCCGTCGGGGGAACCAGCGACCCCTGCCGGGGTGTTGAACGGCGCAGGCAGTCTCTGGATCCATCCCGCCGCCCGCAGGGCATGCGGCCGGGACGCAGGCCCACCATGGGCAGGATCCGCGCGAGCCGTTCTCGTCCTTCCTCGAAGAAAGGTCTGACCGGTATGAGCGATCGTCCCGAACTTCCCCGTACCCTCCTGCTCCTCGGCTCCGGCGAACTGGGCAAGGAGGTCGCGATCGCGGCCCAGCGCATGGGGCTCCGGGTGATCGCGGCGGATCGGTACGCGGATGCCCCCGCAATGCAGGTCGCCGACGTGTCCGAGGTCTTCTCGATGCTCGACGGAGACGCTCTCGAGGCCGTGGTCCGCAAGTACAGCCCGGACTTCATCGTCCCCGAGGTCGAGGCGATCCGGACCCAGCGGCTGCAGGAGCTCGAGAACGACGGGTTTCGGGTGATCCCCACGGCCGAGGCCGCCTTTCTGACGATGGACCGCGAGGCGATCCGGCGGGTCGCCGCCGAGGAGCTGGGGGTGCGGACTCCCGCCTTCGCCTTCGCCGAGTCGCTCGAGGCCCTGCTCGAGGCGTGCGACCGGATCGGCTACCCCTGCGTGGTCAAGCCGGTGATGTCGTCGTCGGGCAAGGGCCAGTCGACGGTGACCGGACCCTCGCGGGTCGAACATGCCTGGGAGTTCGCGAGGGAAGGGGGCCGTGGAGACGAGTTGCGGGTGATCGTCGAGGAGTTCGTCGAGTTCCATACCGAGATCACCCTGCTCACCGTTCGTGAGTGGGACGGGCACACCCACTTCGTGCGGCCCATCGCGCATCGGCAGGAGCGGGGAGACTATCGGGAGTCGTGGATGCCCGCGGGCCTCACCGACGCGCAGCTCGAGTCGGCGCAGGTCGCTGCGAAGCGGGTCACCGACCGGATGGGCGGGGCGGGGCTCTTCGGAGTCGAGTTCTTCGTGACCGACGACGAGGTGATCTTCTCGGAGCTCTCTCCCCGCCCGCACGACACCGGGATGGTGACGATGATTTCGCAGGACCTGTCGGAGTTCGAACTGCACCTTCGTGCGATCCTGGGGCACCCGATCCCGGCGATCCGCTACTACGGTCCCTCGGCGTCGGCGGTGGTGCTGGCGGAGCGGGAGGGCCGGGTCGCCGGGTACGACGGGGTCGAGCGGGCGCTCCTGGTCGAAAGCGCGCAGCTGCGACTGTTCGGGAAGCCGCGGGCGTACCCGTTCCGTCGAATGGGAGTGGCGCTCGCGACCGGAGAAGATGTTGCCGAGGCGCGCTCCCGGGCGCTCGAGGCGGCCTCGCGGGTGGACGTGCGAATCCAGTGAGCGAGGCGTCGGGCGCCTCGTCTTTCGTCCTGATCTTCGACGGGGCGTGCGGGATCTGCCAGCGATCGGTGGCCTGGGTCGAGGCCCGGGATCATGAGGATCGGATCGAGATGTTGTCCCTTCAGAGCGAGGCCGTCCGCGAGCGGTTCCCTTCGGTTCCGAGGTCCGACCTCGAAGCGGCCATGCACCTGGTCGCTCCCGACGGGCGGGTCTGGACCGGGGCCCGGGCGGTCGAGGAGCTGCTCCGTCTGCTGCCCCGTTGGCGGCTGGGCGCGTGGACCTTCCGGATCCCCGGCGTCCGGCTCGTTGCCGGATGGGTGTACCGGATGGTTGCGGGCAATCGGCATGCACTGGGCTGCGGGGACCACTGTGCACTCGATGAAGGTCTGTCAGATTCTGAGGTGCGGTCAACACGTGACGATGGCGGGGGAGTGCCGTGAACGTGGGGTTGACGGGGTCCCGGTCCCGGTTTTATGTATAATCTAATATTTGGATTCTACCACTCAGCATAGGGGGGGTTCGTGGCCGAGAAAAAAGCGATGTTCACCGAGCGTGAGCTGGACATCATGGATGTCCTCTGGAGAGAGGGCTCGGGCACGGTGCTCGAGGTTCAGGAGGCGATCGAAGACCCGTTGGCGTACACGACGGTCCTGACCGTTCTGAGAACGCTCGAGCAGAAGGGCTACGTCGGGCACGAGATGGATGGGCGAGCCTACCGGTACCTGCCGCTGGTCGAGCAGAACGTCGCTCGTCGGAACCACCTGGACCGACTCCTGGGCAACCTCTTCAAGGGGTCCCCCGAGCTGCTGGTCACGCAGCTGGTCTCCGATCGGGACCTGTCGAAGGCGGAGCTGAAGAAGCTCCGGGCCCTCCTCGACGAGCGGCTCTGAGGCCGATCGTTCGAAAGCCGGGCCGCTCGGCCTGACACGATCTGAACGTTAGGGACTACGGCGTCAGCCGACCTCCGGGTCGGCGGGCGCCGTTGCCGTTGGGCCCGGCTCCTCTTCTTCGCGGCTCAGGATCCAGAGTCCCACGAGGATCAGGGGGAGGAGCGCCAGCACTGAGAGCACGACCGGATGACCCAGCAGACCTCGGTCGCGGGCGGTAATCTCGAACGAGGCCTCACCCTCGCCGGCAGGCCCTGACACCTGCACCCCGATCTCCCACCGACCTTCGGCGCCGAGTGCGAACTTCGTGGCGTAATAGCGTGGATCGTCCGCCTGATCCCGGGTTGCCACGAGCGACTCGCCCACCCCCTGATCGTCGAGAGCCCGCGAGGTGACGACGACCTCTACGTCTTCGGCCACGCCGAGCTGGCCGTCCTGGAGGATCAGGAGGCTCACGTCGAGGGAGTCCGGGCGCACCGGGGTGGGGTCGGTGAAGACCGAGACGCGGTACTCTCCCATCACGACATTGGCCAGCCGGAGGGTGCCCCCATTGGCCCAGGTGGTCTGGGGGAGGAAGAAGACGACGACCAGAAGTGCGATCACGCCAAGGATCGCCACCCTCCCTTTCGTGCGGTCAGACAAAGAACGTTCCTCTCATTTCCATGGGCTGAAGGAGGAGCCAGATGCCGGCTCCGGCCAGTAGTGTGGCGAGAAGCCCCCACGGAAGGAAGGCCCGGCCGGCCACCCGGCTCGAGGGGTGCATGCCGCGGGCGATCCGGTACAGGGCGATCAGACTCACCAGAAGGCCTCCCTGCAACGTCAGGAGCTGTATGGGGAAGAGCCAGGACTCGGGGACCATCGGGCCAAGCCCCCAGGCGGGGTCTCCCGAGGGGAGCCCCAGGTCGCCCAGGTACTCCTGAACGACGGGGACCACGGTGAGCCCTCCGATCAGCAGGTGGTAGAGGTAGTGCGCGGTCCACATCCCGAACCCCAGGGGGACGAGGCCCCAGGCGTACCGGGTGGCGCGGCGCGTGAGAGAGTCGCCGGCGCGGTCGACGGAACCCGGTGGCTCCAGCGCGCGCGAGGCGGCGGCGGTGCCCAGCGTCAGTGCGACCGGAACGAGGACGAGGCCGACCGCGAAGAAGCCCAGGAGGAGCCCGGCCCTCGTGGTGATTCCGAAGGTCGTGGCGACCCAGTCCTGCAGGGCGAAGACGGGCTCGACCATCCCGAAGGCGTTGAGGAAGGCGGCGAAGGTGAGCAGGAGGGCGAGCGCCGCGAGATCGGGGCGCCCCGAGAGGCGACCGACGCCGGAGCGCACGGGGTCTTCGGTGAGGTCGCGCAGGGGGGAGCGGGTGAAGAATCCCACGTTGTCGTGCGGGCAGGCGTGGATGCACTCCATGCAGAAGGTGCAGTCCAGGTTGCCCTCCTTGCGGGGCTGATAGAGGGCCAGCTCGCAGCCTCCCTGCACGAGCCCGGTCCGGCCCAGCGCCCGCCCCGATGCCGCGGAAGCGAGGCGGGGCGGGGGGGGTGGGTTCGATGGCGGACCCCCGGTTCCGGCTCCCGCCAGGGCGAGGCGCCCGTGGGCGTCGGGGCGGAGTGGACGGGTCTGCCAGTCATAGTCGGATCGGTCGGACAGGTCGGACAGGTCCGACGCATCCGACCGGGCCGTGTTTCCCGATCGCTGCCCCGAGCCCACGTGGGCCCGGGCCTCGGGCGTGTAGCGTCCGCGGATGCAGTCGAGCGTCTCGCACCGACCGCAGACCTCGGGATCCCGGACCCGGATCTCGGTGGGGGAGACCATCGCATTGACGAAGTGGAACTGCCCGATCGGGCAGACGAAGCGGCAGAACGACGCCCCCCGGAAGAATCCGTCGATCACGAAGGCGAGGACGAAGTAGGTGGCCGCGACCCAGGCGGTGAGCCAGGGGCTCGCCCAGAGCGAGAAGGCCTCGTATGCCCAGAAGAACCCGATCAGGAGCCCGATCGCCAGCCACTTCGACCGAAGCATCGATGGCCAGGGCCGGTCGGCCGGCAGGAAGCGCTTGGCGATCCGGCGCGGGAGCATGAAGGGGCACGCCATGCAAAAGAGGTTCCCGGCGACGAGGAGCGCCAGGACCACGAACCCCCGCCAGTGCACCCAGGGCAGGACGCCCGCGAGGTTGCGCGGGGCGAGCTGCGGGCCGAACCATCCGTCGAGGAGGATGATCGCGGCCAGGGCGAGGCATCCGGACTGGAGGACCGTCCGCGCGTGTCGCCACCGCAGGAACCGCCCCAGTACCGGGAGCGTCAGGAGGTCGACCCCGCCGACGGTACGGGTCGAACTCGGGTTCGGGGCGCTGCCGGACCCCGCGGTCACCGCTGGGTGGACCCGTTCGATGGATCGGCGGCGCCTCCCGAGGCGACCCGAACGCGGGTCTCGTGGATCCCTGCGGTGCCGTCGGGAAGGGTGATGTGCGCCCGCAGGATCCAGTCCCCGCCCATCGTGAACTCGAAGGACTGGATCCGGTAGCGACCGTCTCCCTCGTCCCGAGCCACCTCGCGCACGGGTACCATCCCCGCGTGATCCATCGTCCCCTCGACCTCGACCTCGGCGCCGGTGACGGGATCTCCGGCGTCGTCGTGGATCTCGACGACCACGAGTGCCGGGCCGGTGATCGGGGGGGTGGGGGTGACCGCGAGCTCGACGGTCCCCGGAAGGGCCTCTCCGGTATCCCCTCCCCGGCAGGCGGAGATCAGAACCAGGAGGATGAGAAGCCCGGGACGGATCCGGCGGGCTTCGCGCGCCCGGCGAATCGAGGGTCCCGGGGTCATCGCAGGACCCGGCGAAGGTCCCGGGCCATGGATTCCGAACCCTGGAAGGGAGCGAGGAGGAGGACGACGCGCCCGGCCCGATCGATCACGAAGGAGCGGGCGGAATGGTCCACCCCGTAGGCCCCCGGGGCCCCGGGGGGGATCGCGGCCTGAACCTCGGGAGAGAGCGAGGGGTCGCCATGGTCCATGTGCGCGTGGGGGTCCTCGTCGCCAGCCCGAGTCGGTGCCCGGGCCACATGAACGCCCCAGTCGCGCGCGGTCTCGAGGACCTCCTCTTCCGTACCCCGGAGGGTGACGATCGAGGGGTGGAAGTTGGCCATCCACTCCTCGAGACGTTCCGGGGTGTCCCGCTCGGGATCGACGGTGACGAAGACGACCCGCAGGCGATCGGCCTCTCGCGCCGAGAAGTCGTCGAGCACCCGGGTCAGGCTCAGGAGCGTCGAGGGGCAGACGTCGGGACAGTTCGAGAAGCCGAAGAAGACCACGGTGGTACGCCCCCGGAAGGAGGCGAGGTTCACCGGTTCGCCGTCCAGCCCGGGCAGCTCGAGTGCGGGCGCCGGATAGGGGGACGGGGGCGCCGAGGCGCCGTCCCATTCCATCTCGGACATCGGGGGTGGGGTGAGCCAGACGATCGCCGCCACGACGGCGAGACCGACGAGGGCGCTGGTGGTGACCTGCAGAATGCGACGGCGCATGGATCCAGGAGGTCGGAAGGGGCGGGCAGGGCGGGGCGGGTGCGTTCGGAACCCTTGACGGTTCAAGGTAATGAAAGAAAATTTAGTCTGAGCTAAATCATGATTTAGCTTGGCCTAAATTACTCCCGGAGAAAGGCACCGTTCCATGCACCAGCGCATTCGATCGAGACCATGTCTGGGGATCGCCCTCGCCCTTGCCCTTGCCCTGTTTGTCCTCAACGCCTGCGGGGGAGACGCTCGGTCCGCGGAGGAGGGGATTCGGGTCGTCACCACCATCGGGATGATCACCGACGTGGTCGAGCGGGTCGGAGGGGATCGGGTGTCGATCCAGGGGCTGATGGGCCCCGGGGTGGATCCTCACCTCTACAAGGCGTCGGCGGGAGACGTGCGGCGACTCGCCGAGGCGGAGCTGATCTTCTACAACGGGCTGCACCTGGAGGCCGCGATGGGCGAGGTGCTCGCCGAGATGGACGGGCGCACCCGCACGAGGGCCGTCACCGATGCCCTCGACCGCGAGCGGCTGCTGACCCCGCCCGAGTTCGAGGGGGCCTACGACCCGCACGTCTGGTCCGATGTCTCGATGTGGATCTCGGCGGTCGAGGTGGTGCGCGAGACGCTGACCGAGGTGGATCCGGAGGGCGCCGAGGCGTTCGAGCGTCGGGCGGCCGAATACATCGCGGAGCTCGAGGAGCTCGACGAGTGGGTACGATCCGAGATCGCGCGGGTGCCGGATTCCCTGCGGGTCCTGGTCACGGCGCATGACGCCTTCAACTACTTCGGGCGGGCGTACGGCTTCGAGGTCCGGGGGCTCCAGGGACTCTCGACGGCCACCGAGGCCGGCACGGGTGACGTGCAGCGCCTGGCGGACTTCATCGCCCGGCGGGAGATCCCCGCCCTCTTCATCGAGACCTCGATCCCCCCCCGCAACATCGAGGCGGTGCAGGCCGCCGTGCGCTCCCGGGGATTCGACGTCGAGATCGGGGGGAGCCTCTTCTCGGATGCGATGGGCGATCCCGGAACTCCCGAGGGGACCTATCTCGGGATGATTCGATCCAACGTCCGGACGATCGTCGAGGCGTTGACGGGGGAAGACGGGTGATGGCCGGGCCGGAGGCCGCCGCGTCCGTTCCCGGCGGAGGGCCGGCGATCGAGGTCAACGACCTGACCGTCGCCTACCGGGAGCAGCCGGTACTCTGGGACATCGACCTCGAGGTCCGGCCGGGCGCGCTCACCGCGATCGTCGGACCGAACGGGGCGGGGAAGACCACCCTCATCCAGTCGATCCTGGGGCTGGTGCGCCCCGCCGCCGGCCGGATCCGGATCCTCGACCGGCCGATCCGGGACGCTCGGGGCGAGGTCGCGTACGTGCCCCAGCGGGGGACCGTGGACTGGGACTTTCCCACCTCGGTGCTCGACGTGGTGCTCATGGGGACGTATCGCGAGGTCGGGTGGTTCCGTCGCCCGGGGCGAGCCGAGCGGATCCGCGCGGTCGCGGCACTCGAGAAGGTGGGGATGGAGGCCTACCAGGACCGGCAGATCCGACAGCTCTCGGGCGGGCAGCAGCAGCGGGTCTTCCTGGCCCGTGCGCTGGTGCAGGAGGCCCGGATCTACCTGATGGACGAGCCCTTCCAGGGCGTCGATGCGCGCACCGAGACCGCGATCGTCGAGGTGCTGCGTGAGCTGCGCGACCGGGGGGACACGGTCGTGGCGGTGCATCACGCGCTTCAGACCGTGCCCGAGTATTTCGACGACGTGGTGATCCTCAACGTGCGGCGGATCGCGTCGGGACCGGTGAGCGAGGTCTTCACCGAAGAGAACCTCCGGGTCGCCTACGGGGGTCGCGTGCCCTTCCTGCACGCGGTCTCGGATGCACCGGTGGCCGACCTGCCGGAGAGCTGACGGTGCTCGAGGCGCTCCAGGTCTTCCTCTTCGACTACACCTTCCGCACCGTGGCGCTGGGAGCTGCGGCGCTGGGGGCGGTGGCGGGCGCCCTGGGGTGCTTCGCCGTCCTCCGGCGCCAGAGCCTGCTCGGCGATGCGATCGCCCACGCGGCGCTCCCGGGGATCGGGCTCGCCTTCCTCCTGACGGGAAGCCGGGCGACCCCGGTGCTCGTGCTCGGCGCCGCCCTGGCCGGCTGGATCGGCACATTGGCCGTCATGGGGATCGTTCGGGGGGCCCGGCTCCCCGAAGACACGGCGCTCGGGATCGTGCTCTCGGTCTTCTTCGGCTTCGGTCTCGTGATCCTGACCTTCGTGCAGCGTCTTCCCCTGGCCTCGCAGGCCGGGCTCGAGACCTTCCTGTGGGGGCAGGCCGCCACCCTCATGGCGGCCGATGTCCAGATGATCATCATCGTAGGGGCCGGGGCTCTGGCGCTCCTGGCTCTCTTCTGGAAGGAGTTCAAGGTCCTCTCCTTCGACGGGGCCTTCGCGGCGAGTCTGGGGATGCCGGTTCGGCGCGTGGAGTTTCTCCTGACCTCGCTTCTGGTCGTCGCGATCGTGCTCGGCCTGCAGACCGTCGGGGTCGTGCTCATGAGCGCCCTCGTGGTGGCGCCCGCCGCCGCGGCCCGCCAGTGGGTCGACTCACTCGGGCTGATGGTTCTGCTGGCGGCCGCGCTCGGAGCGCTCGCGGGAGTGGTCGGGGTCGGGTTCAGCAGCGCGGGATCGGGGATTCCCACGGGCCCCGTGATCGTCCTGGTGGCGAGCGCGATCGTCGGGATCTCGCTGCTCGCGGCCCCCGGCAGGGGACTGCTGGCGGAGCTGGTCCGACAGCGCCGGGTCGGGCGGCGGATCCGCGCCGACGCGGTGCTCGCCGACCTCTACGCCCTGGCCATGCAGCACGAGGATCGGCGCTACGGGCATCCGGTGGCGACGCTGCGCACCATGCGCCACGGCGAGGTCGGAATCGAGCGCAGCCTCGAGACGCTGGCCGAGCAGGGGTGGGCCCGCGAGCTGAAGCCCGGGTCCTGGGGGCTCACACCCGAGGGAGAGAAACGCGCCCGCACGCGCTTCCTGGACCAAGACGCGGAGCACCCATGAGCGGCCTCGATTTCGAGATCCAGCTTCTGGCGGTCGTGGTCTCGGTGGCCTGTGCCCTCCCGGGGGTCTTCCTGGTCCTCAGGCGGATGGCCCTGCTCTCGGACGCGATCTCGCATTCGATCCTTCTCGGGATCGTCCTGGCCTTCTTCTGGGTCCAGGACCTGAATTCACCCATCCTGATACTGGCCGCGGCCGCCACGGGGCTCCTGATGGTGGCCATGGTCGAGGCGCTTCACGCCACCCGCAGGGTGAAGGAGGACGCCGCGATCGCCCTCGTCTTTCCCGCGCTCTTCTCCCTCGCCGTGCTCCTGATCTCGCGCTATGCGGGCAACGTCCATCTCGATGTCGACGCGGTCCTCCTGGGAGAGATCGCCTTCGCCCCCTTCCGTCGCCTCGAAGTCGCCGGCCACGACCTCGGCCCTCGGTCGCTCTGGACGATGGGGGGGATCCTGGCGCTCAACCTCCTCTTCATGCTGGCCTTCTACAAGGAGCTCAAGGTGTCGACCTTCGACGCCGGACTCGCCGCCGCGATGGGCTTCTCTCCGGTGCTCATCCAGTACGCCTTCATGGGGCTGGTGTCGGTCACGGCGGTCGGGGCCTTCGACGCGGTCGGGTCGATCCTGGTCGTGGCCCTGATGATCGCCCCTCCCGCGTCGGCTCGGCTGCTCACCGATCGGCTACCCCTCATGATCGGCCTGAGCGCCCTGCTCGCCGCGATATCGGCGATCTCCGGATTCTGGATCGCGAGGGGGCTCGATGCCTCGATCGCGGGCTCGATGGCCACGGCCGCCGGACTCGTGTTCCTTCTTTCGATGCTCCTGGCTCCCGACCGGGGGGTGGTCGCGAGCCTCCTGCGCCGGCGGCGCCAGAAGGTCTCGTTTGCCCGTCTGATGCTCACGATCCACCTGCTGAACCACGAGAACAGCCCCGCGGCCCCCGAAGAGAACCGCCTGGGCCATCTGTCGGTGCACCTGCGGTGGAGCCCGGAGTTCGCTCGTCAGGTCGCCGATCGAGCGGAGCGGGATGGGCTTCTGGACCGCGGAGAGGGCGATCGGTTGCACCTCACCCCCCTGGGCCGCGAAGCCGCCCGGCATTTCATGGCGCGCTGACCCCGCCCGACCGAGGGGTTTGGCGAATCCCGCTCTCTTCTCTTACCTTCCGACGGCCCCCCCGCAGTCGGGGATGAGGGTGCGCCCGAACACGGGGGATGCACGTCTCCGTGAACGACATCCATCGAAGACTCTGGAGAGTTCCACCCGGTGACATCGACGCATTGGCTCTTCCGCGTAGCGGAGCGGGCGGGCATGAAAGCTTCCGGAACCCCGTCGATCGCGCCCTCGACCCCGGTTCGTGAAGCATGGAATCCGGTGGTGAGGGCGCTCGGCGTCGACGACCATCGACTCGCGAGCGCGGTGGCTTCGCACTTCCGCCTCGACCTGGCCGACTTCGGGGGATCGGACCCGACTGCGTCCGAGGTGATTCCGGAGTCGGTGGCCCGCAAGCATCATGTCTTTCCCCTGACGATCACCGACCGCCAGATCACGGTCGCGACCTGTGACCCGACCGATCTCGACGCGGAGCGCTCGCTGGGCTTCGCGTCGGGGCGCACGGTGGTCTTTCGGGTGGCTTCTCCCCAGCAGATCCGGGACGCTCTGGACGGATCGTTCTCGCCGGAGCGCTCCGTCGAGGCGCTCCTGAGCAACCTGGACGTTTCCGGGGTCGAGGAGGCCGATGGTTTCCAGGTGGTCGAGGAGCGCGGCCCGGAGTCGTTGGCGGCCGCAGACGTCGAATCGGGACCGGTCACCAAGCTGGCCAACCTGATCATCCGCGATGGGATCGAGGCGGGGGCGTCGGACATCCACATCGAGCCCGGTCGCGGGAAGGGGCACGTCAGGATCCGGGTCGATGGCGTGCTCCGGCAGCACATGGAGCTCCCCATGCCCGCCCTCAACCGGGTGATCTCGAGGATCAAGATCCTCTCGAAACTCGACATCACCGACCGGCTGAGGCCGCAGGACGGCAAGGCACGGGTGCAGGTGAGAAACAGCGGCTACGACCTGCGCGTGTCGACGATCCCCTCGGCCGGGTCCGAGAAGTGCGTGATCCGGATCCTTGCCTCGACCCAGACCTTCACCCTCGACGGGCTCGGGATTCCCACCGTGGAGCTGGAGCGCTTCCAGCAGCTCCTGGGCCACCGCGAGGGGATCGTGCTCGTGACCGGACCCACGGGATCGGGCAAGACCACCTCGCTCTACGGCGCCCTGCGGGAGCTGGCCGACGGGAAGGTCAACATCATGACGGTCGAGGACCCGGTCGAGTACGACCTGCCCGCGATCACGCAGATCCAGGTCGAGACCAAGCAGGGGGTGTCCTTCGCCGGAGCGCTTCGCGCGATCCTGCGTCAGGATCCGGACGTGATCCTGGTCGGTGAGATCCGGGACCGCGAGACGGCCGAGACCGCGGCGCAGGCCGCGCTGACCGGACACCTGGTGCTGGCCACCGTGCACGCGAACGACGCGGTCGCGGCGGTGGCCCGACTCGCCGACCTCGGACTGCAGCACTCGACGGTGGCGACCGCGCTTCGAGGGACGCTCGCCCAGCGCCTTCTGCGTCGGGTCTGTTCAGCCTGTGCGGAGCCGGTGCGGGGCTCGCTGACCCCCGAGGAGCAGGAGCTGGCCCGCCGCCTCGACACCGAGCCGCTCGTGCGGGCCGTGGGGTGCTCCGAGTGCGGCTTCACCGGGTATCGCGGACGCCTTCCCGTGCTCGAAGTGATGTTCATCGACCCCCGGATCCAGGAGGCGATCGAACTGCGAAAGGGACATGCGACGCTGCAGCGTCTTGCGATCCAGGGTGGCATGCGCACGATGCGCGATGTCGCACTGGAGTACGTGCGCGAGGGGCGCACCACCCTGGTCGAGGTCGAGCGGGTCATCGGACAGATGGTCGATCACCAGGAACGCGAAGCGGCGAAGGGGCCTCCCCGGATTCTCGTCGTCGATGACGAGGAGGATGCCCGGCTCCTGGCGACCACACAGCTCCAGAGCCAGGGGTTCGAAGTGACGGCGGTCGAGGACGGTCAGGCCGCGATGGATATTCTGGCGACGGACCCGGACTGGTCTCTGATGATTCTCGACCTCCGGATGCCCGGCAAGGACGGTCGCGAGGTGTTGCGCTGGGTCCGGGGAGCCGTCGATACGGCGGCCCTTCCCGTGCTGGTGCGTACCGGCAAGGAGGGCGACGAGTCCGAGGCCGAGCTTCTCGAGGCCGGAGCCGACGGGTATCTCTCGAAGGGAATCCAGCCGGATCGGTTCATCGCCCGGGTCCGTGCCATTCTCCGGCGGGCGGCCCTCTGAATCCGACCTCCTCCCGAGAATTGACACCCTGAGGGGTGACTGCGAAGTTAAGAGGCTTGGCAGAGGGGCCCCCCGTCGGGAGTCCCGTCGTCCGCTCATCTTCTGAAGGTCCAACACGCAGATATGTTCAAATCCATCCGAGCCCGGATCCTCCTGATCCTTCTCGTGGTGGGAGCCTCCGGTTGGTATCTCTACAGCAACCACATGGAAACGGGCTCCCCCATCAAACTGGGTCTCGACCTTCAGGGGGGCATGCACCTCGTCCTCGAGATCGATGATCCGGAAGGCCTCATGTCTCTCGAGGACCGGGCCGACGCGATCCAGCGATCCGAGCGTGTCATCCGGAATCGGGTGGACGAGCTTGGGGTCGAGGAGCCGATCATCCAGACGGTCGGACAGGATCGACTGATCGTCGAACTCGCCGGGGTCACCGACGAGGAGCGGGCCAAGGAGCTCGTCGGTACCACCGCCCTGCTCGAATGGAAGCTGGTGCTGAGCACCTCGCAGATCGAGGCGGCGCTGGGCCGGCTCGATGCGGCGGTGGTGGCCGCGATCGGCGCGGATTCGATCCGGGCGCTCGGTCGCGACATCGAGATGGCACAGGAGACGGTCGAGGACCTCCTCTTCGGTGGCCAGCCTCCCCCGGAAGAGGAGCTGACCGAAGAGCAGCGGGCACTGCAGGAGGAGCTCGAGGAGGCCGAGGACCCGGAGGCGCTGCAGGAGCTCGAAGAGGAGCTGGAGCAGCTGACCGAGGATGAGCGGCTCCTTCGCCCCTTCTCTTCGCTTCTTCTGGATTCGGGCCAGCCGGGCGAGTTCCTGGTGACCACCGAGGACTACCAGGTCGCCCGGATGTTCACGGAGCTCCCCCAGTTCCAGGCCGCACTTCCCCGCGGGGTGACGGTGCAGTGGGGCTGGCAGCCGCAGGCGTTCGGCGGCCGACTCTACCGCCAGCTGTATGTGCTCCAGCGCGACGCCTTCCTGACCGGAGACATGCTCGAAGATGCCAGCTCGGCCCGGGATCAGCAGTTCAACCAGCCGATCGTGCAGTTCGAGCTTTCTCGTGCCGGCGGTCGGCTGTTCGGTGACCTGACCGGACAGAACATCGGGGAGCGGATCGCCATCATCCTGGACCGCGAGGTCGTGAGCGCTCCCACGGTGCGCGCGCAGATCCGCACCCGGGGTCAGATTGAGCTCGGTGGGTCCTCGATGGAAGAGGCCCGTGACCTCGCGCTCGTCCTGCGGGCCGGTGCGCTTCCCGCCCCCTTGCGCATCATGGAGGAGCGGACGGTCGGACCCTCGCTCGGTCAGGACTCGATCGATCAGGGAATGATCGCGGGGATCATCGGGCTGTTGCTCGTGGTCGTGATCATGATCGCGTACTACAAGGTCACGGGAATGATCGCGATCGGGGCGTTGACCGTATACATGCTCCTCGTAATGGGGGGTCTGGCCGCCCTGGGCGCCACCCTCACCGTGCCCGGAATCGCGGGACTGATCCTGTCGATCGGTATGGCGGTGGACGCGAACGTCCTGATCTTCGAACGAATACGAGAGGAAGTGGACGCCGGTCGAGCGGTCCGAACCGCGGTGGACGAAGGGTTCGGCCACGCGCTGTCGGCGATTGTCGACGCGAATCTGACGACGCTGATCACCGCGCTGATCCTCTTCCAGTTCGGAACGGGTCCGGTCCGGGGGTTTGCCGTCACCCTGTCGGTCGGGATCATCGCATCGTTCTTCTCGGCGCTCTATGTGACCCGGACGCTGTACCTGATCTACATCCGGAACAAGAAGGCCCAGGACACCATCAGTATCTGAGGAGTGAACGGCCCCCGGGGACATTCAGTCTCCGGGGGTCGGTCCGCATCCCCTCCACCAGACCCCCAAGGCTGCACATTACATGAGATTTTTCAAGGACGCGAGCTACCAGTTCATCGAGAAGCGGCGGAAGGCCTACGTGGTCTCCGCCGTGGTGATCGTACTGGGGCTGGGTGCGATGCTCTACAACGTCGTGAGCATCGGAAGCTGGGTCGATTACGGTATCGACTTCACCGGCGGCACCGTCATGGTCTTCGAGTTCGAGGACGAGACGTCGGCCGCGGATCTGCGGGAGGCGCTCGGAGGAGCCCAGGCCCCTTCGATCGCGGAGTTCGGTGCGGACAATCAGTACATCGTTCGCGCCCCCCTCGCCGAAGACACCGATGACATCGAGGTCGTCTCCCGAGCGCTGCGGGCGCAGCTCGACGCGTCGCCGGCAGTCGGAGCGTACCAGGTGATCCAGACGGACATCGTGGGGGCGAAGATCGGAGAGGAGCTGACGCAGCAGGCGCTGCTCGCGATCCTCTTCTCCTTCGTTCTGACCCTTATCTACATTGCCTTCCGGTTCGAATTCCGGTTCGGGCTGGCTTCGATCATCGCAACCACCCACGACATCCTGATCACGCTGGGGTTCCTGGCGCTCTTCCGGGTCGAGATCTCGCTGCCGACCGTTGCGGCGATCCTGACGATCGTCGGGTACTCGCTGAACGACACGATCGTGGTGTTCGACCGGATCCGCGAGAATCTCAACAAGAAGGGCGGGCGCCGTGAGGATCCGATCAAGCTGATCGACCGGTCGATCAACGAGGTGCTCCCGCGTACGGTGATGACCTCGGGGACCACCCTTGCGGTGCTCCTCTCGCTCCTGATCCTCGGCGGTGCCGTGATCCGGGACTTCACGATCGTCCTGATCCTGGGAGTCGTGATCGGTACGTACTCCTCGATCTTCGTCGCCTCGCCCGCGTTGCTCGAGATTCAGCGTCGCTGGGAGAAGAAGGACAAGAAGAAAAAGAAGGGTGCGACGGCCCGGAAGAGTCGCAAGGCGATTCCGGTCTGAGGATCACCGGGTCCACGGGCGGTCCGCCGCCCCCTTCTCGACCGTCGGATGCAAGGGACCGCTGTACTCGATGATCATCGACACGCACTGCCATCTCACCGCGCCCCCCTTCGAGGATGATCTCGACGAGGTCCTGACGAGGGCGGCGGAAGCGGGCGTCGGTGCCGTGGTCAGCATCGCGTCGGATCTGGAGGACGCCGAACACGTCGAGGCGCTCTGTGCGCGGGCGGCGCATGCGGACGCGGGCGGGCCGCGAATCTTCGGCACTGCGGGGATTCACCCGCACCAGGTCGGCGAGTTGCCCACGGGCGCCGGGGCGAAGGACGAGGTGCTGGCCCTGCTGCGAGAGCGGCTCTCGGCGCCGGGCACCGTGGCCCTCGGCGAGTGCGGACTCGATTTCCACTACGACTTCTCGCCTCGCGACGTGCAGTTCCGCTGGTTCGAATGCCAGCTCGAGCTGGCCGGAGAGCTGGGGCTCCCCGTGGTCGTGCACTGCCGCGAGGCCGAGGCCGAGATGACCTCGATCGTCCGTTCGGCGGGCGAAGCGGGAGTCCGCGGGGTCCTGCACTGCTTCCCCGGAGACCTCTCGCTCCTCGAGGCCGCAATGGACGCCGGCTGGTACGTCTCCTTCACCGGGATCGTCACCTTCCGCAGCTTCCGCGGAGACGAGGCCGTGCGGGCGGTGCCGTCGGATCGGTACTTCGTCGAGACCGATGGACCCTACCTGGCGCCGATACCCCATCGGGGCCGCCGGAACGAGCCCGCCTTCGTGCGCCACACCATCGAGCGGGTCGCGGAGCTGCGCGGGGAGCCCGTCGAGGGGGTGATCGAGCGGACGACCCGGACGGCCGAGGCCTTCTTCGGCTTCGAGGCCCGCTCCGGAGCCCGATGAGCAGAGGGGCGATGTCCCGGACGATCCAGGTTCTCCCGGATGCCGTCGCGAACCAGATCGCGGCCGGGGAGGTGGTGGAGCGCCCGGCGAGCGTCGTCAAGGAGTTGGTCGAAAACGCCGTCGATGCCCGAGCCGAACGGATCGAGGTGCGGATCGAGCGCGGGGGCAAGCGGTCGATACGGGTGGCGGACGACGGGGTGGGAATGAGTCGCGAAGACGCGCTCCTCTCGCTGGACCGGCACGCGACTTCGAAGATCCGCAGGGCAGAAGACCTTCGCGGCGTGCGCAGCTTCGGGTTCCGCGGCGAGGCCCTCCCGTCGATTGCTTCGGTTTCGCGGCTCACCATCGAGACCCGGCGCCGGGCCGACCCCGTGGGAACACGAGTCTCGGTGCGCGGCGGAACGGTGCTCGATGTGCGCGATCACCCGCGAAATCCGGGCACGACGGTCCTGGTCGAAAACCTCTTCTTCAACGCCCCCGCGCGATCCAAGTTTCTGCGGGCCCCGGGGGTCGAGAGCCGGGCGGTCAGCGAAGCCCTGACCCCCATCGCGCTCGCGAATCCGGCGCTCGAGCTGACCCTCTGGTCCGATGATCGCCCGCTGCTCGAACTTCCCTCCTCGGCGGGGCTCGGCGGCCGGGTCGCCGCGATCTGGGGTGACGATGCGGCATCGGGCCTGATCGCGGCGGACCACGAAGACGAAGGGTTCCGGGTGCAGGGGCTCATCCAGCGCCCCGACGCCACCCGTCCGGGGTTCAGGCGGTCGCAGCTCTTCGTGGCCGGACGTCCCTTTCGGGACCCCGGGCTGCTGCAGGCCGCGGGGCGGGGATACCGGACCACGATCCCCGCGGACCACCGTCCGTGGATCTTCCTCTTCCTGTCGGTTCCCGACGGGTCCGTCGATGTGAATGTGCACCCGACCAAGGCCGAGGTCCGCTTCGACCGAAGGGAGCGAGTGGAGCGCGTGGTCGAGGAGGCCGTTCGGGGCGCGCTCGAGGGCCTGGCGTCGTCGGCCACCTTCGACGCCCCGCACGCCCCCCCGGAGATGAGGGTCCGCGAGCAGCCGAAGCCCCTGGCTGAGGGGGCCGACACCGAGTCGCAGATGGCGCTCTTCCTGGCCTCGGGGCCCGGACCCGGCGACGCGCCGGGCGCGGCGACCACTC
>SLBA01000144.1 GCA_007126575.1 Gemmatimonadota bacterium
ACCAGGTACGCGAGGGTATTGGCGTCGGATTCGCGCGCGACCCCCCGCTGGTGCGCCATCTCGTGCGCCAGGTCCTTCCCGCGCGCCGGCCCCGGCAGGTCGCCCATCACCAGCGCCTCGCCAGTGTAGGGAAAGTACATGCCGGCAATCTGCACCCGGCGGACGATCGGGGTCATGAGGAAGGCCTTGGGCGCCCCGTGCCGCTGGCGGAACCGGTCGGGGAGATCCCACTGCTCGACCGCCCGATCCCAGCCGTCTTCGAGCGCGGGCACCTGGGGGCGGATGGGGGCCGCGGGGGTCGGCACCCCCAGGTCGGTCTCTCCATTCAGGGCCAGGTAGAGGGCGTTCGTTCGCTCGACCAGCGCCTCGGTCACCTCGGCGAGTTCCGCCCGGGGGATCGGGCCCCGCTCGGGCAAGCCCAGCGTGGCCTCGACGCCCGGGCGGGCGTACTGGAATCCCCAGAGCAGGTAGAAGAGAGCAATCAGGACCCCGGCGTCCTGCGCGAGTCGCAGCCCCCCGCGAAGCGCCGCGCGACCGGGTGGGTCCCGTCGGGCGCGGACATCGGCCAGCCCGCGCACGAGCCCGACCAGCTGCCGCAGGAGGACCGCTGCGATCACCAGCTCGGCCAGTGCGAAGGGCAACCACCCGGTGACCAGCGAGAGGACTCGGGGCAGCTCGGCCAGCGGTCCCTGCCCGACCACCCGCTCGGCCAGCTCGGGGCGGCCGGCCAGACCCCGGTACGCCAGCCAGGCCAGGATCCCGGCCCCGATTCCGGACAGCCGCCGGCCGAGCCGGAGCGGGGGCGCTCCGCAGGGAGACGTCGCGATGCGTTCGGAGCGATTCATGGACGCCGGGTGGGAGGCGGGGTGCGGGAGGCGCGGGGCGGATGTACGTTGGTCCCTTCGGACCCCCTCCTCGGAGGGGAGTGTATCTCGGTCGAGGCGGCGCTGTCCACCGGAAGCACGAAGGCGCCCGTCATCGAACCCTTCCGCCTCCCACGAGGATCCATGAGTCCACGTTCACATCGCAGGGCCGGGCCTTCGCAGCGTCCCGCGCTCTTCCCGACGCTCCTGTCCGCACTCCTCACGGCACTCCTCCTGGTTTCGGCCCCGGTACCGGCCTCTGCGCAGGTCACCGCCGAAGCCACGCGGATCGACGCCCAGCAGATGCTCGAGGACCTGGGGGCGCTCGCGCACGATTCCATGGAAGGTCGGCGCACCGGCGCGCCGGGCAACGAACGCGCCCGGCAGATGCTCCTGGGGGCCTTCGACGACCGCGGCTTCGCACCGGTACACGGCGACCGCACCCAGCCCTTCTCTTTCGTCGGCCGACAGGACGAGGCCACCTACGAGGGCCTCAACATCCTGGGCATGATCGAGGGGACGGTGCACCCGGACCGCTATATCGTCCTGACGGCGCACTACGACCACCTGGGGGTCCAGGACGGCCAGATCTACAACGGGGCCGACGACAACGCATCGGGGACGGCCGCGATCCTGGCGATCGGAGAGTGGCTGCGCCGCAACCCTCCCCGCCACTCGGTCGTGCTCGCCGCCCTCGACGCCGAGGAGATGGGGCTGCAGGGGGCTCGCGCCTTCATCGCCGATCCTCCCGTGCCCCTCGACCGGATCGTGATGAACGTGAACCTCGACATGGTGAGTCGCAGCGAGGTCGATGAACTGTACGCGGCCGGCACCTATCACTACCCCTTCCTCACCCCCCTCGTGGAAGAGGTGGCGGCTCGCGCCCCGATCACCCTGCTCATGGGCCACGACTCCCCCGACCTGCCCCCGGGAGACGACTGGACGATGGCCTCGGATCATGGTCCCTTCCACCAGGTCGGCATTCCGTTCATCTACTTCGGGGTCGAGGACCATCCCGGGTACCACGACCCTTCGGACACGGTCGAGAACATCACCCCCGACTTCTACGTGTCGGCGGTCGAGACCATCCTGGACTTCGTGATCCAGGCCGATCGTCGCGGCGAGCGGATCCTCGAGTCGCGCGGAACGAGCCCGTGAGTCGGGACGGTCCCCCGGCGATCGAGATCCGTCCGGTCGTGCGCGACGACGTCGAGATCTTCCTGGCGCTCATCGACGCGCACGCCGACTTCGAGCGCATGGAGCGCCCCGGCCCCGAAGCCCGCAAACGGCTCATCGAGGACGCCCTCCGAAGCCCTCCCCGATACCGGGCCTACCTGGCCTCGATCGACGGGGAGGACGTCGGGTACGCCTTCACCTACGAGGCCTACTCCTCCTTCCTGGCGCGGCCGACCCTTTTTCTGGAGGACATCTTCGTCTTTTCGGAGTATCGGGGGCACGGCTTCGGCGGCGTGATGTTCGACTACCTCGTGCGCGAGGCGGTGCGGCTGGGGTGCGGCCGGATGGAGTGGATGGTCCAGGACTGGAACGAGGGGGCGATCCGGTTCTACGAGCGGCGCGGGGCGATCCAGCTGTCCGAATGGCACGCCTACCGGATCGATCAGGAGCAGCTCGAGCGTCTCGCGGCGGGGGAATACCGGCCGGGGCAGTCGCGCATGGAGTGATCCCCCGGGCGGACCACGCGCCGTGCGTGGCCCCCTTCGGTGGGACCCGGGGGTTCCCGCACAGCGTCCGAGATACCATCTTCGAGGCGCGATCCGACACAGGATTTCGAACGCAGCGCGTTGTACCACCGCGCATCGACCTCAGCGCATCAAGCCCAGCGCACCGACCCCAGGCACCAGGAGTTCCGACACCATGCTCGACGGCCATCCCCGCATTCCGACCCCGACCAACGAACCGATTCAAGGCTACGCACCGGGCTCCCCGGAGCGCGCCAGTCTCGAGGCGCGGATCCGGACGATGTCGGCCGAGACCGCCGACTGCCCCATGGTGATCGGGGGCCGAGAGGTCCGCAGTGGCGAGACCTTCGTGCAGACCTCACCGCACCGGCACTCCAACGAGCTGGCCACCGTGCACGGAGCTCGACGCACCGACGTCGAGGACGCGATCCGATCCGCCCTCTCTGTGGCCGACGAATGGGCGTCGATGCCCTGGCGCGACCGCTCGGCGATCTTCCTGAAGGCCGCGGAGCTGATCGCGGGGCCCTACCGAGACACGATCAACGCCTCGACGATCCTGGGCCAGTCGAAGTCGGTGCAGCAGGCCGAGATCGACGCCGCCTGCGAGCTCGTCGACTTCCTGCGCTTCAACGTGCACTACGCCGAGCAGATCTATCAGGAGCAGCCGATGTACTCGCCCGGCGCCACCTGGAACCAGCTCGACTGGCGCCCGCTGGAGGGCTTCGTCCTGGCGATCACCCCCTTCAACTTCACCGCGATCGGCGGGAATCTCCCGACCGCCCCGGCGATGATGGGCAACGTGGTCCTCTGGAAGCCGTCGGAGAAGCAGGCGCTGAGCGCCCACTACACGATGGAGGCCTTCCGGGAGGCGGGTGTTCCCGACGGGGTGATCAACCTGCTGCACGGCGACGGCGCCCTGGTCTCCGACGTCGCCATGGCGAACGAGAGCTTCGCGGGGCTGCACTTCACCGGGTCCTCGACGGTCCTCAAATCGCTCTGGAAAAAGGCGGGCGACAACCTGGACCGCTACCGCACCTATCCGCGGATCGTGGGCGAGAGCGGAGGCAAGGACTTCGTGGCCGTGCACCCCTCGGCCGAGGTGGAGCCGGTGGTGATCGCACTCGCCCGGGCTGCCTTCGAGTACCAGGGGCAGAAGTGCTCCGCGGCCTCGCGCGCCTACATTCCGGAGTCGCTCTGGCCCGGGATCCGCGACGGGATCCGCGAGTTGGTCGGACAGATCACGATGGGGGACGTGGGCGAGGACCTCTCGACCTTCATGGGCGCCGTAATCGATGAGGGCGCCTTCCAGAAGCATCGGGACGCGATCGAGAAGGCGAAGGCCGACGGCCTCGAGATCGTCTGCGGCGGGGGCACCGACGACTCGGTGGGCTGGTTCGTGGAGCCCACGGTCATGCGCACCGATGATCCGCACTACGACACCATGGCGCGCGAGCTCTTCGGCCCGATCCTGACCGTCTACGTCTACGAGGATTCGAAGTGGGAGGAGACGCTGGAGCTGGTCGACTCCACCAGCGCCTACGCCCTGACGGGCTCGGTCTTCGCGCACGAGCGCAAGACGCTCATGGAGGCCTCGCACCGCCTCCGGAACGCCGCGGGCAACTTCTACCTGAACGACAAGCCGACCGGATCGGTCGTGGGCCAGCAGCCCTTCGGGGGCGCGCGCTCCTCGGGCACGAACGACAAGGCCGGATCGTTCCTGAACCTGCTGCGCTGGGTCTCCCCCCGCTCGATCAAGGAGAACTTCGTGCCCGTGCTCGACTGGACCTACCCCCACATGGGCTGAGGGGGCCCGACCGGGGTCGAGGGCCGGGAGGGCCTTCTAGAGACTCCACATCAGGTGACGGCTGTAGTCGTGCAGGAAGTAGCGGATCAGGTCTTCCTTCGTCGAGTTCGTCACGTCCTGATGCAGGGGACGGTCGCGCAGGTGGATCTCGGCCCGGTAGGTCTGACCCTCGGGATCTCGGAGGGGCGCGACGGGGAAGGCGAAGCCCTTCGTCCGGTACGCCTTCACCTTGACCTCGTAGTAGAATTCCTCCTTCCCGTCGTTGAGCACGCGGATCGAGCCCATGCGGTCGCTGTGCTCCACCTCGACGTCGCGGCCGTACTCCTGCAGTTCGGTGGCGAGATCCTCGAAGGCGGGCACCACGACCTGCGAGATGAATCCCCGCACCCGTGCCGGGCCCTCGGGCTTCGGTCGGTGCCCACCCTCGGTCGCGGCGAGGAGCATCTTCAGATCTTCTCTCCAGTCACTCATCGTCTCCTCCATTCAATTCCGTGTTGAGGGGGCTTCCGCCTCTGCGGCCCTTGGCCGGGAATACCTTTCGGACCCGTCCGCGATCCGTACTCTCGGTTCGCAATGCCTTGAGCAGCGAAATGCACATCACCACCAGGACGGCGGCAAAGGGGAGTCCGGTCGCGATCGCGGCCGTCTGAAGCGCTCCGAGCCCTCCGGCCCAGAGGAGCACCCCGGCGACCGCCCCCTCGAGGAGTGCCCAGAAGACGCGCTGCACCTTGGGGGGATCCGGATTCCCGCCCGAGGCGAGCATGTCGATCACCAGCGATCCCGAGTCCGACGAGGTCACGAAGAAGGCGATGATCACGATCATCGCGAGGATCGAGGTGACCGCCGAGAGCGGGAAGCCCTGCAGGAGCGCGAAGAGCATCTCCTCGGCCCCGATGCCGGCAATGCCCCCCTCGCCGAAGAGCTCCCGGTAGAGGCCACTGTTCCCGAAGGTGGTCAGCCAGAAGGTCGTGAAGGCCACGGGCACCAGAAGGACCCCGCCGATGAACTCACGGATCGTTCTGCCCCGGGAGACGCGGGCGATGAACATTCCGACAAAGGGGGACCAGGCGATCCACCAGCCCCAGTAAAAGAGGGTCCAGGTGCCGTGCCACTCCCCGTCGCCCCAGGCGTCGATCCAGAAGGTCGTCTCGACGATCGACGACAGGTAGTTCCCGGTGTTCTCGACCCAGTTGTTCAGGATGAACACCGTCGGTCCCACCGCAAAGACGAAGAGGACCAGAATCACGGCCACCGTCATGTTGAAATTCGACAGCCGGCGGATCCCCTTGTCGAGTCCCGCGACCACGGAGCCGGTGGCGATCAGGGTGATGATCGCGATCAACCCGAGCTGGAGGCCGGTGGCGTCCTCGAGCCCGAGCCCGAAGAGGTAGTCGATCCCCGCCGCCACCTGCATCACCCCGAGTCCGAGCGAGGTCGCCACCCCGAAGATCGTGCCGAAGATCGCGAGCACATCGATCGTGTGCCCGATCGGGCCGTGGATCCGGTCGCCCAGGAGTGGATGGAAAGCGGAGCGGATCGAGAGGGGCAGGCCTTTGCGGAACGAGAAGTACGCGAGAGAGAGGCCCACGACGATGTAGATGGCCCAGGCGTGCATGCCCCAGTGGAAGAAGGTGAGCCGCATCGCCTCGGAGGCCGCCTCGACGGTCTCGCTCTCGACGGTCGGAGAGTCCAGGTAGTAGAACATCGGCTCGGCGACCGCCCAGAAGACGAGCCCGATCCCCATCCCCGCGCTGAAGAGCATGGCGAACCACGAGAAGTAGCTGTACTCGGGCTCCGAATCGTCTTCGCCCAGGCGGATGCTCCCCCAGGGGCTGAAGAAGAGGGCCACCACGAAGATCAGGAAGAAGGCCACCGAGATGATGTAGAACCAGCCGAAGTAGTCCACGATTACGCCCTGGACGGCATCGAAGACCTGCTCGGCCTGCTCCACGAAGAAGACCCCGAAGATCAGGAAGAGTCCGGTGATGATGATCGCGGGAAAGAAGACTCCGGGGCTAAGCTCCAGCTTCTCTTTCCAGTCCATTCGGGGCTCCCGTGTTCGAGTGGTGCGGAAGGGTGCGGGACGTGGTGCGGGGGGGCTTCAGAAGTAGTAGCCGATGTTCACGTTGAACCGTGCGTTCCATGGGGCATCGGGGACTCCGGGTCCGAGTCCCACCCCGAAGCTGTCGGTCAGCCAGGGATGATTATTGCCCATGGCCAGGTCGAAATAGGTGAAGAGTCCGCCGGCCGCGATCGAGAAGCCCAGCACATTCTGATGGGTGGGCTCGAATCCCTCGGCGGCCTTCCCCATGTAGCTGTAGTTCTCGTAGAAGTTGATCTGGGTGAAGGGTCCGAACTCGATGTCCTTCGTATGCTGGACCCCGATCGTCGCGATCCAGGCTTCGGCCGCCACATCGTAGGGATCGCCGTACGCACCCATCCGGATCACGTCGACATCGAGACCGTCGTCATCGGTGGCGTCGTAGCCGTACTGCAGCACCTGAGCCTTCACATTCCAGGGGCCGTAGCTGCCGTCGGCGTGCGCCGCCCACGCCCAGCGCGAGCCCCAGGCGTCGGTGGCCATGTTGTAGATCCCCCCGGCCTGGAGCGAGCCACCCACCTCGGTCGAGCCGCCATCGTCGTGCTCGAGTGTCCGGGTGAGCCGGACATTGCCCTGGTGCTTCTCCTGGTTCGACTGCCCCTCGGTGGGGATCATGTCGTAGGAGTAGCGGCCGGCGCCTCCGATGCCGAACGAGGCCTCGCCGTACGCGGGTCCCGAGGGCTCGGGCTGAAGGAAGTACGCCAGGTCGAGATTCCAGCCGTCGTCGTGGTGATGCGAGAGCTTGAGCCCCATGTC
Source organism: Gemmatimonadota bacterium (assembly GCA_007126575.1). Classification (GTDB taxonomy): domain Bacteria; phylum Gemmatimonadota; class Gemmatimonadetes; order Longimicrobiales; family Gaopeijiaceae; genus SLBA01. The sequence goes on from SLBA01000144.1 coordinate 7,225, forward strand.
GTGGTCGTCTTCGAGACCGACGTAGTAGGGGAGCTGAAACCACCAGTTGTGCGAGTTGTACTGGACGTTTCCGAAGGGCGCCTGGGTCACCCCGAGCTGCAGCTCGGTCTGGTCCGAAAAGGCGTACTCGAGCCAGCCCTCCTTGATGAAGTGCGTGTTGAAGGTCGGGTAGAATCGGTACTCGAACTGCAGGCCGACCCCGGCGGTCTGCGCCTGCACGTTGATCCGCCAGGTGTCCCAGGTGAACTGGGTACTGTTCGGGGTGCGGTCGCCCTCGTAGAAGGTGCTGAGGAAGTTGAAGCGGACCGCCCCGCCCACGTGCAGGAAGTCGTCGCCGTCGTCGACGAGGGTGAGCCCCCTCCGCTCCGACTCCGCGGAGGCCTCCGCGGGCGTGTCGGATTCGGGCCCCTGCGGCTCCTGCGCGGCAGCCTCAGGTGGGGCCCAGATGACGAGGAGAAGGGCGAACGCCAGTGTCGCTGCAGCTCTCACCGGTTCGGTCACGTATGAATCCTCCGTCGAATGTCAGGTTCGGCGGGCGGGCTCGTTCCCAATGACGTTTATCAGTGTTCCGATGCGGTTGCAAGCGAATGGACCATGTCACCACTGCAGCTCGAATCACATCATACGGTCGCTTTTCCGCACCATCACCCCCCGATTCGATATTCTCGGGGCGGATCCACCCCGAGAAGGTTTTCGACGAAATAATCCCAGGTCCGCCGGATCGAGTACGGCTCATTCGCATAGCCGTGCCCGCGATTCGGCATGACGATCACGTCGAAGTCCTTGTTGGCGTCGATGAGCGCGTCGATCAGGAGCAGCGTCATGTTGGGGTGGACGTTCGAGTCCATCGTCCCGTAGCTCAGCAGGAGCCGGCCCTCGAGGCGATCGGCCATCAGGTGGAGCGCCTGGTTCTCGAAGGAGTCCGTGCCGTCCTCGTCGACCTCGTAGGGGCCGTGGTACTTCTCGCCCCAGTAGAAGGTGTAGCCCCGATTGTCGTGGTTCCCCGCGCCGGCGACACCGACGTGGAAGAAGTCGGGGTGCCTGAGGAGCGCCGCGGCAGTCGCGAACCCACCCCCGGAATGCCCGTAGATCCCGACCCGGTCCAGGTCGATCCAGTCGTGCCGGGCCGCCAGCTCCCGCATCGCCGAGATCTGGTCGGGGAGGCCGTTGTCGGCCATGTCCCCGTAGTAGGCGGCGTGCACCCTCTTCGATCGCTGCGGTGCACCCAGGGCGTCGACGAGCACCACGATGAAGCCCAGCTCGGCCAGGGCGTGCGCCTGCCCGCGTCGGCTCACCGAGAAGGAGCGGGTCCCCACACTCCCGGTCTGCGGCCCGGGATAGATCGCGTTCACGATCGGGTACCGCTTGTCGGGATCGAAGTGCGAGGGTCGGATGAGCAGGCCGTGGATCGGGGTGACCCCGTCGCGAGCGCGCGCCGTGAAGGGCTCCGGCGGACGCCACCCGAGCGATTCGAGCTCGGCGATGTCGGCCTCCTCGATCACCGCGATCTGGCTCCCGTCTCTCGCACGGCGAACCGAGGTGACCGGGGGCGTGTCGACCGTGGATGCGCGGGCCACGAAGTACTCCGCGGTGGGCGACAGGCTGAGGTCGTGATCCATCGGACCCGCCGTGAGTCGCTGGAGCCCCGAACCGTCGAAGCCGACTCGGTACAGGTTGCGGTGGTAGGGATCGACCCCCGCCTCGCGCCCGATGGCGCTGAACAGGAGGGTGCCCCCCGACTCGTCGACGTCGAGGATGTCGAGGACATTCCAGTCGCCCCCGGTGACGCGATTCAGCATTTCGCCCGTGGCAAGGTCGTAGCGGAAGAGGTGGCCCCAGCCATCGCGCTGCGAAAACCAGAGCACCTCGCCCCGGTCGTGCAGGACCCGCCAGTTGGGAAGTCCGCCCGAGGCGATGTTCGTCTCGTAGAACTGGGGATGGCTCTCTTCGAGGATGGTCTCGACCGCACCCGACTCCGGATCGGCCACCCGCAGCGTCACCGTGCGGTAGTCGCGCGAGACCGAGACGAAGGCCAGCCGCTCACCGTCGTCGCTCCATTCGACATCGGCCCACTGCTGCCCCCGGGCCAGCCCGCAGCACGACGAGGTGCGCTGATGGTCGGGTGGGGTATCGAGCTCGACGACGCGACGGTCCTCGACGTGCAGGACCACCCGCTCGAGCATCGGCACGATCGAGTCGCCCACGAGCGCGTAGGGCCAGGCCTCGAGTTCGGCACGGGGCTCGGCCGTGCGCAGCAGGTACATGTCCTCGACGTCTCGCTCGTCCAGCCGGTAGGTCGCGATCCGGCGGGAGTCGGGCGACCAGAGGAGGATCGCCTGGTTGGTCCTTCTCCAGCCCTGGGAATCGGCGGCGTAGCCATAGCGATCCTCGCCGTCGGTGGTCAGAGCGAGCTCCTCGCCGGTCTCCGAGTCGAAGACCCAGAGGTTGTGGTCCCGGCGAAAGGCGGTGTACCGGCCATCGGGCGACGAGACCCCCGATGGGCCGGCGGAGGGCGAATCGACCTCGCTGCACCGATAGTCCGCGATGGTGCACTCCCAGCGATCCCCGGCCGCCTGAACCCGCAGGGCCCGGCCCTCGTCGACCCACTCGAAGCTGCTGAAGGGAAGGCGCAGCGCCTCGTAGCTCTCGCCGGTCGCGGCGGAGAGGGCGGCCGACAGCCGTTCGTGATCGAAGGACCGGGCACGATCACCGTTGGCGGCGTTCACCTGGTAGAAGGCGAACCCCCCGGGCACCCGGGTGCGGTACCAGAAGCGGGTGTCGTCGATCCAGTTCGGAGAGACATCGGCTCGAAAGACCCGCGACGAGGCGTTCCAGGTCAGGAAGGCCTCGGCCCGCTGGTAGTCGGCGGCGGTGAGGGGCGCGAGCCCGCCGGCGGCGTGTGCCGGAGCCTGCGTCGGAGCCTGGGCCTGAATCGGAGCCGGGGTCCAGGGTAGCGCGACCATGGCCAGGACGAGAACGAATGCCGGCCAGGCCGACCCTCTGCAGTCATGCTTCATTTCTTCACCTCGGAACGTCGATGGGCGTACGTGGGGGTTCGCTGCGCGATCGATCAGGAGCGGGCGGAGCTCCGGATCAGGAGGAGTTGAACACGCTGAAGAAGCTGTTGGGGCGTGAACGGCTTGGCAAGAAAGTCGGAGCGACGATCCTTCGCCCGATCCTGCAGGGCCACCTCTTCGGGGTAGCCCGACACGAAGAGCACGGGCATCTCGGGAAACCGCATCCGGACCCGCTCGGCCAGCTCCTCTCCATCCATCCCGGGCATGCGCACGTCGGTGACCAGGATATCCGCCCTGAAGCCGGGGGCGTCGAGTCCTTCGAGCGCAGAACTCGGATCGGGAAAGGAGATCACGTCGAAGCCGGCGCGGTCGAGGACCCGTTCGGCCATCCGGCGGACGCGTTCCTCGTCCTCGACGACCATCACGAGGCCCTCGCCCACGGCTCCTGCGGTCGGCGCCCGTGTCTCGACCCTGGCCGGGACCGCCTCGCCACTCGAGGCGGGGATCAGGACCCGGAAGGTGGTGCCCTCTCCCGGCTCGCTCTCGACGTCGACCTGCCCCCCGCCACGGGTGACGATCCCGTAGACGGTCGAGAGCCCCAGTCCGGTTCCCTTTCCGACCGGCTTGGTCGTGTAGAAGGGCTCGAAGATCCGGGCCCGGGTGCGCGCGTCCATCCCCACACCCTCGTCGCGCACCGTCAGGACCACGTATTCGCCGGGCTCTAGACCCGGGTATCGACTCCGACCCGCCTCGGTGAATCGTCGGGTGCTCGTCCCGATCTCGAGGACCCCGCCGTCGGGCATCGCATCGCGGGAATTTACGGCCAGGTTGATCAGCACCTGCTCCATCTCGCCCATGTCGGCCACCACGGCCGGGAGATCGCGGGCCAGGGCGGTGCGCAGCTCCACCTGTTCTCCCAGGAGACGGACCAGCATGCGCTGCACCTGCTCGACCACCTCGTTCAGGTCGAGCGGGACAGGGGTGACGACCTGCCTCCGGGAAAAGGAGAGGAGCTGTCGAGTGAGCCCGCCACCCCGGTCACCGGCCTCCTGGATCGCCTCGAGACTCTCGCGGATGTCCTCGCCGAACCCACCGTCGGTCCCCTGGGAGGCCTCGCCCGAGAGGAGAAACCGGGCCTCGCCCGAGATCACGGTGAGCAGGTTGTTGAAGTCGTGTGCGACGCCACCGGCCAGCCGTCCCACGGCCTCCATCTTCTGCGCCTGTCGCACCTGCTCACCCAGTCGTCGCCGCTCCGTCACATCCTCGGCGAGGACTTCCAGGGCGATCCGACCCCTCTCGAGGAAGGCGCTCGCCGTGAGACGCACGAAGATCTCCTCGCCATCGGCTCGCAGCCAGAGGGCTTCCCGGCCGATCACCGTCCCCTTCTGGCGAGCGTCGAGCGCAAGGCTGTCGAACTCCCCGGTGTTGACGAAGAATTCCGAGGCCTTCCTTCGAGGGACCGCCCCTTCCCACGCCTCGCCCAGGATCGACTCCAGCGCCGGGTTCCACTCGAGGATCACCCCGTCCGATGCCGCCAGGAACACACCGAAGGGTGCGTGCCGGAGGATCGACTCGTAGCGATCCCTGGCACGGCGCACCTCGTCGCTCTGGCGCCGGGCCTCGGTCACGTCCGACATCATCCCGACCGCTCGGATCGCGGTTCCGTCCTCGCGTCGGACGACGTAGCCACGATCCAGGATCCGGACCCGGACGCCGTCGGCCCGATGGAAGGGATACTCCTCGGTCCAGACCCGCCCGCCCCCGTCGAGCGTCGTCTCCAGGCTCCGGCGCACCCGGGTTCGATCGGGCTCCGGGATTCGGTCGTACCATGGATCGAGATCGGGGGTGTCCCTCTGTTCGGCACCCAGGAAGGCGCGGAGCGCCTCGTTCCTGTGAACCCGACCCGATCCCAGGTCCCAGTCCCAGATCATGTCCCGGGTCGCCCTGAGGACCAGTTCGTGCCGCTCGGCCGAACGGAAGAGCTCCTCTTCGGCTCGGTCCCGAGCCTCGAGGGTCCGGTTGAGGGTCCCCGCGAGAGTCGCGAACTCGTCGAGTCCCTTCTCGGAGATTCGGGCGCCCCGGACCGCCTCGGCCTCGGAGACACCGAGGCGAAGGCGATCGATCGCGCGCTGAACGGAGCGGTTGACCGCCCAGAGGCCTCCCCCGAGTACGACGATCACCGCCAGGAAGGTCAGGGCGTGGGGTAGCGCCTGCATCCGGGTGTGGTCGAGATCGCGCACCATCTCGAAGCCGAGAAGCGCGAGCACGATGACCGCGGTCAGGGAGCCGACGAAAAGGAGGCGGCCGCGCAGCGAGGAAGGGAAAATCCGCATGGCGCCAATGTAGGAGGGGCCCGATCGCCGGACCACCCCGGGCCGGGCTCTCCGACCTCTCATATCGGAGACAATCTCGTCGGGTGGATCCTCCGAAGCACATCGGGGTTCCCCGTACATCACGACTCCCGGGACGCCTTTTTTTCGCACCAGGCGGCCATTGGGATTCGTGTGCCCTGAAACCGGGTCCTGACGGCTGCCCCAGCACGAATGGGGACCATGGCCAATTCTCGGAATTCAGTGGACGCGATCGTCGTCGGTGGAGGCCTCGCGGGACTCGCGTGCGCCAATGACCTGACCGCTGCGGGTCTGTCCGTGCGACTCCTGGAGGCCGCCGACCGTCCCGGGGGACGTGTTCGGACCGACGTGGTGGACGGCTACCGTCTGGATCGGGGATTCCAGGTCCTCCTCGAGGCCTACCCGGAGTGCCGGGCTCGACTCGACTACGAGGCCCTCGATCTCAAGCGCTTCTACGCGGGAGCCCTCGTGCGGGTCGATGGTGCGTTCCACCGCTTCGCCGATCCGGGCACCGAGGTCCTCGACGCCATTCGTTCGGCCACGAATCCCGTGGGGACGCTCGCCGACAAGCTGAGAGCCGCCCGGGTGGCGAGAGAGCTCCGAGAGGGAGACCCCGAGGGGCTGCTCGAACGGGATGCTCCCTCGACCCTCGAGCTGCTCCGCGAGGAGGGGTTCTCGGACCGGATGATCAACCAGTTCTTCCGGCCCTTCTTCGGGGGGGTGCTCCTCGATCGGGAACTCGGCGTCTCGGGTCGGCTCTTCCGGTACTACTTCCGGATGTTCGCCGACGGCCGTACTTCGGTGCCCGCCGAAGGGATGGAGGCCATTCCCCGCCAGCTCGCATCGCAACTGCCCGGCGGCTCGATCTCGACGCGCACCCATGTGCGCAGCGTGGCACCGAGCCGGGTCGAGATCGCCGACGGAGACACGATCCGGGCCGACTTCGTGGTGGTGGCCGTCGAGGGGCCCGAAGCGGCCCGCCTCCTGAACGGAGAGGTGCACGATCCCGGGTCCCGGGGGGTGCACTGCCTGTACTTCGACGCCCCCGAGCCCCCGATGGACGAGGGCATCCTGATGGTCAACGGCGAGGGCCGGGGCCCGGTGAACAATGTGGCGGTCATGAGCGAAGTCGCACCCGGGTACGCCCCCCCGGACCGCTCCCTCATCTCGACGACGGTCGTGGGCGCGAACGGGCTCGACACCTCGGACCTCGAGCGGGCCGTGCTCGTGCAGATGAAGGAGTGGTTCGGGCCCCGGGTCGAGGATTGGCGCGCCCTGCGCCACTATCACATTCCGCATGCCCAGCCCCTGCAGACCCCCGAGAAGATGACGACCGCCCGCCGCCCGGTCCGTCTCGAGCGGGGGCTGTACGTATGCGGGGACCACCGCGACAACGCGTCGCTCAACGGGGCGCTCGCGTCGGGTGGTCGCGCCGCCCAGAGCGCGCTGATGGACCGGGGATCGCTGGAGCTGGCCGGCTCCGCCGCCTGAGGGAAGGGGCCCTCACCCGGTGGGGGTCGGCCCCGCCGGTGTCCGGGTCGTTCCCGATGCCGGTCCCAGCGGTGGCACCGCCTCGGCCGCGTCGTGACGGGCGCGGTGGGGATCCAGTTCCACCTTCCCCTGCTCGTCCCAGTCCCACTGGTCTGCGAGCCCCAGGTCTTCGGCAATGCACCCGTAGGTGGTCTCGGCCGACAGGAACACTCCCGGAACGCCGGCCCCCGGGTGCGTTCCCGCCCCCACCAGGTAGAGCCCGTCGACATCTTCGCTGCGGTTGTGAGGCCGGAACCAGGCGGTCTGCGTGAATTTCGGAACCACGGCGAAGGCGTTGCCGAGAGTGGAGTTCAGCTCGTCGCGGAAGTCCCGCGGGTCCATCAGGTGGCAGACCTCGAGATTCTCGCGCAGCCCCTCGAGCCCCCACTCCTCGAGAAAGTCGATGACTGTGTCGGCGAAGGGTTCGCGCAACTCCTCCCAGTCAAGCCCCGATCCGAGATTGGCCACCGGAACGAGCACGTACATGCTCTCGCAGCCCTCGGGTGCCATCGACGGATCCGTCCGCGTGGGCACGTGCAGGTACATCGAGAAGTCGTCGGGGAGAATCTTCTTCTCGAAGATGTCCTCGAGAAGACCCCGGTAGCGCTCGGTCAGGATCAGGGTGTGATGCTCCAGCGCCGGATACTGTTTCTTCGTTCCGAGGTAGAGGAGGAAGCACGACATCGAGTAGTCGATCTTCGCCACCTTCCGATCGGTCCACTTCTTCCGGTGCTCGGGGGCGATCAGGTCGCGATAGGTGTGCCCCACATCGCCGTTCGACACCACCAGGTCGGCCTCGAATCGCCGGCCCCCGGCCTCGACGTGGGTGGCGCGACCGTCTTCGACCCCGATCCGGGTCACCTCGTGCTCGGTGAGCACCTCGCCGCCCAGCTCCCGGAAGAGGGTGCCCAGCGCCTCGACCAGCGAATACATCCCTCCCCGCGAGAACCAGACCCCCCCGCGTCGCTCCAGGTATGGGATCATGAGGTAGACCGACGGGGTGTGGAAGGGATTTCCACCCACGAAGAGTGGGTGAAAGGAGTAGATGAAGCGGTGCCGGAAGTCCTCGAAATACCGGTTCACGAACTGGGCGACCGGGCGATAGGCGTCGAGCTTGATCATTTTCGGGATGAAACCCACCATCGTCTTGAGGCTCCCGAAGTTCTTCGAGCCCAGGCGGTTTCCGATCACCTCGTCGTAGATCGGGCGGACCTTCGCCATGAAATCGTCGAAGCGCTCGGCATCCTTCGGGTTGAAGGCCGCCATCTGCTCCTTCATCCGGTCCGGGTCGCCCACGTAGTCGATGTGGGTGCCGTCGTGAAAGTAGATCCGGTAGTAGGGATCGAGCGGCATCAGCTCGAGATAGTCCTCCATCCGCCGGCCCGCCGCCTGGAAGACCGCGTCGATGATGTGGGGCGCGGTGATCAGCGAGGGCCCCATGTCGAAGATGTACCCTCGGTCTTCGAGGTGATAGGCGCGTCCACCGAGCTTCTCCCGCTTCTCGAGAAGAGTGACGTGCAGACCCGCGGCCTGCAGCCGGACGGCGAGGGCGAGACCGCCGAACCCGCTGCCGATGACGACAGCGCGACGAGGATCTTCGGATGGGTTCGACAGGGATTCGGGAGACGGCATGACAGGGTCCGGGGTCCGGATAGGAAAGGGCGAGGCCCGGAGGAGACGGCATCCGGAGGGGGGTCGCGGTCGAGGGTACCGCCGAAGCGAGCCCGGGTTCCCGGGACCCGTCCGGTCCTTGCCGAATGCCCTCGCCGGACGCAAACTCTCCGCCAGCCCTCCGTCCGGCTTCCCTCGGTCGGCCCCCCGAACCCGCACCGTCCCATCGTCTCCGACGCACCCCTCCATGACCCCCATGTCATCTGAAGCGAACGGACCCCCGACGGTAGGGGTCGTGGGCGCGGGGCTGGCCGGCCTCGCCGCGGCCTTCCGGCTCCGGAGCCGGGGGGTCGATGTGCGCGTCTTCGAGGCGGGTCGGAGAGCGGGAGGGATGGTGCGCAGTCATGGCGAGGGGGGATTTCTGGCCGAGGCCGGACCCCACTCTCTGAGCCGCCCCGACGAGGCGGTCCGGGCGCTCTTCTCCGAGGCGGGGCTCGACGATCGGCGCATCGTGCCCGACCCGGAGCGATCGGCGCGCTTCATCGTGCGCGACGGGAGGCTGATCGCGCTCCCCTCGCGGCCCTCGGGGATCCTCTCGACCCCCCTCCTCTCCCTCGGCGCCCGCATGCGCCTCCTGGCGGAGCCCCTGCGCGCCCGCACCCGCTCCTCCAGCGAGGACGAAGGCGAGGACGAGTCGGTGGCCGACCTCCTTCGGCGCCGGGGGATGGGGCAGGAGATCGTGGACCGGTTTCTCGACCCCTTCGTGGCCGGGGTGTACGCGGGCGACCCCGAGCGGCTATCGGCCAGGCACGCCTTCCCCCTCCTGAGCGAGCTCGAGCGGGAGCACGGTTCGCTGATCCGGGGGCTTCTCGCCCGGTCCTGGCGAGGACGCGCGAAGCGGCAGGAGGAGCCCGGGTCCGCACCCCCGATCTTTTCCTTTCGCGACGGGATGGAGGAGATCCCCCGCGCGCTCGCCCGCGCCCTGTCGGGCCGGATCCACCTCGAGACCGCGGTGACCGGCCTGACCCCGGACGGGGACTCGGGCTGGAGGCTGCACGGTGCCCACGGAGCGCTCGACCGCTTCGATCGAATCCTCCTGGCGCTCCCGGCCCACCGCGTGACCGCACTCGAGCTTCCCGGCGAGGCCGCAGCGGCCCTCCCTCCGCTCTCGCGCGTCTCGCACCCCCCGATCGTCCTTCTGACCCTGGGCTTTCCGCGGGCGTCCGGCCAGCACCCCATGAACGGGTTCGGAATGCTCGTTCCCCGGATCGAGGGGGCAGAGGTGCTCGGCGCCCTCTTTCCCTCGACGCTCTTCGCGGGAAGAGCCCCCGAGGGCCACCTCTCGGTAGCGACCTTCGTCGGGGGAACCCGTCAGCCCGAACTGACCTCGCTTCCCGACGAGGCGCTCGAGTCGCTCGTTCGGGGGGAGCTCGAGCGGCTTCTGGGAATCCGGCAGGAGCCGGTGTTCCGGCACCTGGCACGGTGGGAGCGAAGCATCCCGCAGGCGAACGTCGGCTACGGTGAGGTGAAGGCGGCCGCGGGCCAGCTCGAGCGCACCCTCGCCGGGGTGTACATCGCAGGGAGCTGGCGGGACGGCGTGTCGGTCGGAGACGCCCTGGGGTCGGGACTCGCGGCAGCCGAGCGGGCGCTCGAGTCGGATCGGTCCGGGTCGGTCTGAGCGGGCGGGCGCCCCTCGATTTCGGGAACGCATTGCAGTCGGACGCCCACCGCCGTATTGTCGAGGTCCATATACCCTACCGGACGTCCAGGAATATTGACAGTGCCCCGACCCTTTCCGTTCTCTGCCATCGTCGGCCAGTCCGAAATGAAGCTGGCCCTGCAGATCGCCGCCGTCGACCCGACCCTCGGCGGGGTCCTCATCTTCGGCGATCGGGGCACCGGCAAGTCCACGGCGATCCGGGCCCTCGCGGCCCTCCTGCCCCCGATCGAGGTGGTCCGGGGCTGCCCCTATCAATGCATGCCCTCGGCGAACGGATCGCGGTGTCCACACTGCGACGCCGGGCCCAGGAGCCGGGATTCCGCCGCCCCCGGGAAGGCCTCCCGCCCCCCCCCGTCGCGCGGCGGCCGATCGACGGTCACGATCCCGGTACCGATGGTCGACCTGCCCCTGGGCGCGACCGAGGACCGCGTCGTGGGCACCCTCGACCTGGAGCAGGCGCTCCTGGACGGGACCCGACGCTTCGAGCCCGGACTCCTGGCCCGCGCCAATCGCGGGTTCCTGTACATCGACGAGGTGAACCTCCTCGACGACCACCTGGTCGACCTCCTCCTCGACGTGGCGGCCTCGGGCGAGAACGTGGTCGAGCGCGAGGGGATCTCGGTGCGCCACCCCGCCCGCTTCGTCCTGGTGGGGAGCGGGAACCCCGAAGAGGGGGACCTGCGCCCCCAGCTCCTTGACCGCTTCGGCCTCTCGGTCGAGGTCGGCACACCCCGCGACATCGAGGACCGCATGGAGGTCCTGCGCCGTCGCGACGAGTACGATCGTGACCCCGACGCCTTCACGAAGCGGTGGGCGGCGATGGAGGGCCGGATCCGCGCCGCCCTCGGTCGTGCCCGCGATGCCCTCCCCGACGTCGCGGTTCCGGATGCGATCCTGCGTCGCGCCTCGGAGCTCTGTCTCGCCCTCGAGATCGACGGACTCCGGGGCGAGCTCACCCTGATTCGGGCCGGCCGTGCCCTCGCGGCCCTCGAGGAGCGGGAGGCCATGACCGAGGATGATCTCGTCCGGATCGCCGGACCCTCGCTGCGCCACCGTCTCCGCCGCGACCCGCTCGACGAGAGCGGCAGCACCACCCGGGTGCGTCGCGCCCTTGACGAACTGGGCCTTTGACCGGTGAGAGGACGCGGCGCGCACCCGGCACCCGGATCGGACGCCCCCCCGCTCCCCCACGATCCCTTCGCCCTGACCGCCCTGCTCCTCGCGATCGACCCCGAGGGACTGCGCGGGGTGGTGCTGGCCGGGCCGACCGGCCCCGCGCCCGACCTCTGGATCGGCCGCTTCCGTGAACTCCTTCCGGACGATCCGCCCTGGCGCCGCGTCCCCACCGGGATCACCGTCGACCGCCTGGTCGGAGGGGTGGACCTGGCCGCGACGCTCGCGAGGGGGCGCCGGGTCCTCCTTCCGGGAGTCCTGGCCGAGGCCGACCGCGGGGTGATCGTCCTGCCGTCCGCGGAACGCCTTCCCCCCGAGGTCGCCTCGCCCCTGCTCGAGGTGTGCGACCGCGGACGGATCCGGATCGAGCGTGAGGGGATCTCCGACGACCTCGCGGCGCGGGTCACGATCGTGGCGCTCGATGAAGCCCGCGAGGGCGAGGCACCGACCCCCGAAGCGCTCCGGGACCGGCTGGCCTTTCTCCTCCCCCTGCCCCCCCGGTGGACTCCCGAGGGGCTCGAGGGGTGGAGCTCGGTCCACATCGGCGCGGCCCGAGCGCTCCTTCCGGAGATCGAACTGCCCGACTCGCTCCTTCGGCAACTGACCCTTCAGGCCGACCGACCGGAGGGGCCCGCCTCGCTTCGCCCCCTCCTGCATGCGCTCAGAGCGGCGCGCTCGCTCGCCGCTCTGAGCGCGACGAACCCCCTTCCGCCCGAGACGCTCGCGCGGATCGC
>SLBA01000171.1 GCA_007126575.1 Gemmatimonadota bacterium
ACCCTTCGGGGCGCAGCCGCCGAACGCGGCCCGGCAACCAAACCCCACGCGCCCCGAAGCGTAGCGAACCCTCACCCGAAGATTTCACGACCAGGGTGAGCGGCCCCGGCCCCGGTGCCCCCGTGGGAGGGGCCGAGCAGAACCGCTCAGCGTCTGGCCCGAATCACCATCAGACGGGGCGCTGGATCATTCCAGGCGACCACGATCCGCTCGCCCCAAGCCGCGATGGGCCCGGCACGGGGAAGAATCAACGTTTCCTCGTACTCCCCACTCTCGAAGTCGTAGACATCCAGAAGCCGGCCTCGGGCCGGCGTCTCTCCCGCAAATCGGACCAGCAGCTTCTCACAGTTAGTCGTGATCGACGCCGCGGCAAAGTGCGGCTCGCTCAACTGCTGGGTGCGGGTCGACGCGTCCGCCCCCTCGGATTCGCGCACGACGAGTCCGGGAAAGGGGACCGCCTCGGGATAGGGAAGCCGGCCGCGTCCGAGCTCCACCCCGTCCATCAGATAGAACCCGTCTCCCATGACGAACCCGTACACCCACCGGTCCCGGACGGCAGCACCGGTCACGACACCCTGCAGGGCGATTCCCGATATCCCCCGGACATCGTTGAGCAAGATCGTGCTTCCGGTTTCAACCCGGCCCCGGCCGTCCACCGACACCGGGGTCAGCCCGTCGCCCATGACCATCCCGAACACCCGATCCCCCGCGGCAGCGACCGAGAAGCCGTGCAGCACCCCCTCGAGGGGCAGCAGCGAGATCGATCCGTCCAACCCGCCATCGGGTCCGAACCCCGTGACCCGGCTCGTGGCCAGGTCCAGCACCCAGACGCGATCGTCCCGATCCAGATCCAGCGATCGCGGGTTCGTCAGCTCTCCGGGTCCCGCCCCTCGCTGTCCCGCGTACCACTGAAGTTCGCCCTCCCAGTCGAAGTGAGCGACCCGGAATCCCGACCGATCGAGGGCCCAGAACCCACGCTCCGCCGCCGCGAGGTGATCGATCCCGTACACCAGGGTGTCATTCAGGTCGAGCTCCATGTAGAAGAGGGTGTCCCACCCCACCTCCACGACCTGGCGATCCGGCCGTGGCGTGTCGTTCTCGAGAGCGGACTCGCCGCATCCGGCCCAGAGCAAGGGAAGGAGCAGGGTCGCGGTGCGGCCCACCGGGCCGGCCGAGCCCCGTGCCTCGTGCGCCCGCACCAGAAAGACCAGGGCCAGAAAGCCGAGCAGCGCCAGCGGAAGCTGAAGCCCGAGCCGCCGCTCGCTCGAAAGCAGCCGTCCGTCGAGATCGCGCTCCGATCGCAGCGTGCGCACCGCGAAGGGCGTGCGAAGGACACTCGAGGTCAGCTCGACGGGCACACCCACGGAGCCCCGGGATGCGTGATCGGTCCCGGTGGTGGACCACAGCTCCGGCCCCCACACCCCCAGCGCCAGGGCCAGCACCCACGCCGCACCCCACAGGATGCGGCGGATCGTCATGCTCCTGCCCGACGGCATGGCCGGTGGCCGTCGCATCAGCTCGATCCCGACGACCATCCAGACGAACAGGATCGCGAAGGTGAGAAACCAGGTCAGCGTCTCCATACCGTTTCTTCTCTCTCGGTTGGGGCGTCGGGATCGCCGGATCCCGCACCCGGGTTGGAAAGGAGCCCCAGGAGGTGGGCCGAGTGCGCGAGTCTGGGACCGGGTCCCCATGCTTCGAACCCGAACGACACCAGGGTATGACCCGAGGCGTCCACGACCAGCAAGACGGGCGTGCGTCGCTCCGGCGAGCGCAGCAGCGCCCGCACCACACGGTCGGCCTCCGCCCCACCCAGAGGCTGGAGGGCGCCGAGCTCGGTGGCCTCGTCGGGCTGCGGTCCCCTCAGCACCACGCGCCGCATGTTCAGCCCGTGATCGGCCCCCGTCCCGGAGCGTATTCGGACGAGCCAGCGCTCGAGCGCGGCCCGGCGATCGGGGCAATCGCCCTCCTGCACCACGACCACGACCGCCGGCGTTCCCGCGTCGAGCACCTGCACCGGCCGATCAACCGCAGCCTCGTGCCACCGCGACCCCCCGAGAGCGATCACGAAAAGGAGGGTCGCGGACCACACCACCCTCCCCAGGCGCGTCAGGCCTCCCGGGGAGGGACGGTGCGACAGGTCCGCAGGACCGCGGACCGGGAACCGGGCGTCACTCTTCCGCAGCGTCATGATCGAATCAGCTCGGAGCGCCGAGTCGGATCAATGGAATCCGATGGTGTTGGTCGTCTCCGGGTACTCCGGCTCCTCTTCGTCGGTCTGCCAGTAGTCGTAGGTGGTCGTGCACTGCCTGAAGAACAGGATGCCCGCGCAGGACTGGTTCTCCTTACAGAGGACTTCGCCCGGGCCTCCGCAGGTCGCGGCGGCGATCTGTGAGCTGGGTGCCCCCAGAAAGGCCACGGTCGCCGCCAGCATCAGGCCCGGCAGGGTCAGGTTCTTGAACATGGTTCTCTCCTTGCAATTGGAAATGAAACGCTCGGTTCGAAAGCTCCACTCGAAAGAGGACGCCCGGTCGGCAGCGTCGGGACGCGTCTCCACCGGGACGAGCGTTCGGAATCCCGCGGTTCGCCCTGCTGCCGTTTCCGGACACGAAGGCTAGCCGGGCCCATCGGGTGACTCCATGTGAGTATGGGACTATTTTGGACGCGCCGGGATTTCTTCGCCCTCCGGGGTTTGGCAACGGCGCCGAAGGCCCCTACCTTGTGCGGGTTCCGCCCCGAGCTTCGCCCGGACGCGATCTCAGGGGCGCGCGTCGAACACTCTCCCCGACCCGAGACTCCTGTCACGTGACCGCCGCCGAAGTGCACCGACTCCGCGAAGACACCCCCGGCGTCGCCCACGGCATTCACCTGAACAACGCGGGCGCGGCCCTCACCCCCCACCCTGTACAGGCCGCGATCGCCGAGCACCTTCAGTCCGAAGTGGAGCTGGGGGGCTACGAGGCGGCGGACGCGCGCGCGGATCGGATCGAAGAGGCCTATCGGTCCGTCGAAGCCCTCCTCGGCGCCCCCAGGGGCTCGGTGGCCTTCGTCGAAAACGCGACCGTGGGGTTCGCCCAGGCGCTCTCGGCGATCCCCTTCCGCGCGGGCGACCGCATCCTGACCACCCGCAACGACTACGTCTCGAACCACCTGATGTACCTGTCGCTCGAGGAGCGGCTGGGAATCGAGACCCTCATCGCCCCCGACGCTCCCGAGGGTGGCGTCGACACCGGCGCCCTCCTCGACCTGGCCCGGCGCAAGCGCCCGCGACTGGTTGCGATGACCCACATCCCCACCAGCTCCGGCCTGGTGCAGGACCCCGCCCCGGTGGGAGCCTTCTGCCGCGAGTTCGACATTCCCTTCCTGGTCGACGCCTGTCAGTCGGTCGGCCAGATGCCCCTCGATGTCGAAGCCCTCGGCGCCACCTTCCTGTCGGCGACCTCGCGCAAGTTCCTGCGGGGCCCGCGGGGCTCGGGATTCCTCTACATCGCGCCGGAGGCCCTCGAGCGCGGTCTCACCCCCCTGTTTCCCGATCTGAGAGGGGCCGACTGGGTCACCCGGGAGCTCGCGCAGCCCGCCCCCGACGCCCGCCGCTTCGAGAACTGGGAGTTCTCGTGGGCCCTCGTGCTGGGCACCGGCGCCGCGGCCCGCTACGCACTCGACACCGGCATCGAGGCGATCCGGGACCGGTCCCGCGCCCTGGCCGGCCGGCTGCGGTCCGGACTCGATTCGATCGAGGGCGCCCGGGTCCTCGACCGCGGCCCGGAGCTTTGCGCGATCGTCACGGCCCATCTCGAGGGGGCCACCGAGGCCTGGGTCCGGAAACTCCGCGAGCGCGGGATCCGTACCTCGTGGGTGGACCGGAGCTCGGCGGTCCTGGACTACGATGACCAGGGGGTCGATGGCGCCCTCCGCATCTCGCCCCACGCGTACAACACCGAAGAGGAGGTCGACGAGGCCCTCGACGCCCTCCGCACCCTGCGTCCGGACACCCGCCGATGAACCGGCTCGCCCTCCCTGTCTCCCCCTGCGATGAAGATTGCGCAGGGACCGTCCGTACTTGGAATGAACCGCCGCGAAGGAGCGCCCGTGCAACCGGAGGTTGAACGCGAGCTGATCCAGAAGTGCCGGAGTGGTGACTCCCGCTTCTACGAGCCCCTGGTCCGAGCCTACGAGCCCCAGGGATTCCGCGTGGCCCTGGGAATGATGGGCAATCCAGACGATGCCCGCGACGCACTGCAGGAGGCGTTCGTGAAGGCCTTTCAAAATCTCTCGCGCTTCGACACCCGACGCGCGTTCGGCCCCTGGTTCTTCCAGATCCTGAGAAACCAGTGCCGGGACCAGTTGCGCAGCCGTGCGGCCCGATTCCGGGTCGAAGTCGTCGAGGACGACATCCTGGAGTTCCGCCCGGACGAGACCCCCAGCAGCGCGAAGCGCCACCGCGAACGCACCGAAGCCCGCCGCCTGCTCTGGCGCGCGCTCGAACGAGTCCCCGACGATCAGCGGGAGATCCTGGTCCTGAAGGAGCTCGAAGGATTTCGCTACCAGGAGATCGCCTCGATCCTCGAGATCCCCGAAGGCACCGTGGCAAGCCGGCTTTACCACGCCCGCAAGGCGCTGCGCGACGCACTCGACGAAATGGGAGCCGAGTACCCGTGACCGGTACGCACGAAGAGTCCGGACTGACCGGTGACCGGAACGCCCGGGCGGAGCCCCCGGGCACCTCCGGCGTGAGCCGCGAAACCCTCATGCGCTATATCGATGGCGAGCTCTCGCCCGATGAGCGCGCCGAGGTCGACGCCGCCCTGGCCCGCTCGACCGAGCTGGAGCGGGAACTGGCGCTCTACCGATCCCTGCACGAGGACCTGTCCGGGATCCAGCTTTCGGGCCCCGACCCCCGCCGCTCGATCTGGGGAGCCGTGAACCGCCGGCTGGCCCGACCCATGGGCTGGATCTTCCTGACCGTGGGTGTACTCGCCTGGTTCTCGCACGTGACCTTCGTATACTTTACCTCGCCGGCCCCCTCGTGGGAGAAGCTGGCCACGAGTGCCGTCGGGATCGGGGTCCTGCTGCTCTTCGCCACGGTCATTCACGACCGCTACCGGGAGTGGCTCAATGACCCATACAATGACATCGAACGCTGAGCCGAATCCGTCATGGTGGTGACCACAACCAGTGAGATCACGGGAACACGGGTGCGCCGAACCCTGGGACTGGTGCGTGGAAACACCATCCGCACCAAGCACTTCGGCAAGGACATCCTGGCCTGGCTCCGCTACCTGGTGGGGGGCGAGATCCCCGAGTACACCAAGATGATGGCGCAGTCGCGTGAGCAGGCGCTCGACCGCATGATCGAAGAGGCCGAGAAGCTCGGGGCGAATGCCGTGCTCTGCACGCGGTTCCAGACCTCGAAGATCATGTCAGGGGCCTCGGAGATCCTCTGCTACGGAACGGCCGTGGTGCTCGAGCGGAATTCGGGAGGGGCCGGGGAGGCCGAATGAGGCACGTCGCGTGGTCGGACTCGACCCGAACCTTCGGCCGATCCCCGTTCCGAACCCGCATCCGACCCTTCGTCAGACCCCCGCTTCGACCCATCGTCCAACCCCTCGTCGGGGGCCTCGCGCTGATGGTCCTGGTCTGCGCTCTGACGCCGACGGGTACCCTCGCCCAGGCCGCCACCGAGGACGCACGGGTCACAACCCCCTTCGACGTTGGCGTCAACGCCATCATCGGTACCCGTCCCCTCGACCGGGTCCACTGGGGCCTTCTTCTCATGGAGGCCTCGACCGGCGAGATCCTCTATGCGCGTAATCCCGATCTTCGTTTCGCTCCCGCCTCGAACATGAAGATCCCGGTGACGGCAGCGGCGCTGGAGCTCCTGGGGCCGGACCACCGCTTCGAGACGGTCTTCCTGGCCGGGCTCCCCCCCGACCCCGACGGCCGAATCACCGGCGACCTGTTCGTGCCCGGTACGGGCGATCCTTCGCTGGGCGAGCCTTTTCACGCGTCTGCCGACGCCGCGGTCGAAGCGCTCGCCGACTCCCTGGTCTCCGCCGGGGTGCGCCGGATCGAGGGCCGCCTGGTAGTGGACGTTTCGGCATGGGATTCGACGTCGGTGCCCACCGCGTGGCTGGTCGGAAACCTGCCGCGCACGGCGGCGGCCACGGGCGGGGCCTTCGCCATCGGGATGGGCGAGCTCGAGATCGAGGTGACCGGAGGGGCGGCGCCCGGTGACCCGGCCACGGTCGACTGGCGCCCCATGGGAGGGGGCAGCTTCGTCGAGAGCCGGCTGGTGACGGTCCCCGCCGGGGGCGGCGTCGATGTGCGCGACCTGTACCTGCCGGAGTCCCGCCGCTGGGTGCTCGAGGGCATGATCACCCCTGGAGCCCGCCGCACTCTGAGCCGCTCGCAGCGCGACCCGGTGCGCCAGGCCGCCCACGCCCTGTACCGGGCGATCGAGGGCAGGGGCATACCGATCGAGGGGGGCCTCGAGATCCTCTGGAACCCCGGGGAGCCGGTCCTCGGGGGATGTCGGGCCGGAGAGTTGCCGGTGTGTACGGGGAGCGTGCGGATCGCCGGCATGGCTTCGCCACCCCTGTCGGAGCTGGTGCGCGAGATTCTCGAGGTGAGCCAGAACTGGATGACGGAGCAGCTCGTGCGGGTGCTCGGAGCGGAGTTCGGCACCAAGGGGAGCTGGGACGAAGGCTTCGATGTGATTACCGAGACGCTGGTGCAGGGTGCGGGCATCGAAGCCGAAGACCTGCACTTCCGTGACGGCTCCGGGCTCGCGGGCTACAACCTGATCTCACCGCGCGCGCTCGCCATGACCCTTCGCTGGGCGGCCGAACGGCCTTGGGGGCCTCAGTTCCGGCGGGCCATGGCCGAGCCGGGCAAGGTCAACACCACGCTCTCCTCCCGACTCCCCGATCTGCACGGCCGGGTCTTCGCAAAGACGGGCACGATCAGCCACTCGAACGCGCTCTCGGGCTACCTGGTGAGCGACAGTGGCGAGGAACGGATCTTCGTGATCTTCACGAACGCCTCGAATCTGCCCGCCGCTCCGGTTCGCGCGGGGATCGACGGCGTCACCCGCGAGTTTGCGCGGCCGTAGCGGCAGCGTCGACCTTCGGCTCCGGGGCACCGGGGTCCGGGTCGGTCAGCCCGAGCCGGCCCCGGGTCGCCGATTCGCCGGCCTCCAGAAAGTACGGGATGTGGTCGAAGTCGAAGGTCCCGTAGCCGTCAAGGTCGGGTCGAATATAGAGGAGGGGCGGGCCGCTCCACCCCTCGACCGTTTCGATGCGTCGGCGCTGCGTGGTGATCGACAGGACCCGCTGGTGGATCGCGACCATTCCGTCGGACACGACCTTCCGGGCGTCGGCCTCGGCCCCAGCCCCCACGTCGATCGCCACGATCCCTGTGGCCCCCAGCTCCGCCGCCCGGGTCAGGGGAAGGGCGTCGCCCACACCCCCATCCACGTAGCAGCCCCCGGGGAGCCGCGCGGGCGGGTACAGAACGGGCAGGGCCATCGATGCATAGACGGCGTCGGCCAGGGAGACGTCAGTCCGCGCGCCCGCCCCGAACCATTCGGTGCGCCCACTGCCCAGCTCGACCGCGTTGGCCTGGAACCGGACCGCCATCTCCTCCCAGCCGCCCTTGGGGAGGAGGTCCGCCAGGTACTTCTCGAGTGCATCGGAGTGGAAGACGGCCTCGTTGCGGATCCCCCCGACCCAGTAGACTCGCCGCTGGATCCGGGCGATGTCCGGCCGGGTGAGCTCTCGCGCACGGGCGTCGAGATCATCGAGCGGCTGGCCGGCGGCGAGACACGCCCCCACCAGGGCACCGATGCTCGTGCCGAGGATTCCGGTCGGCTCGAAGCCGGCCTCTTCGATGGCTCGCCAGGCGCCCAGATGCGCCATTCCGCGAAGGCCTCCCCCACCCAGGACGAGCCAGGGCCGGGGGCCCAGCGCCACTCCGCCCAGGACGGGGCCGGCGGCGGCGGGCTCACGGCCGATGGTGCCACGACCCAGCCATCGGTCAAGAATACTCATTGTGGGACTCCTTGTGGGACTCCATGGCCGAGACCGAAGGCACCGGTCCGAGGTGCGCGAACCCGGGTACAGCCCCGGGGAAAGGCCCGAATTTCAACCCGCCCGCGGGGTTGACGCCCCTCGGGGGGCCGGGTAGCTTACGAAAACAAGAATCATTCTTGATAACCATTTCTTCACCACAGCTTCGTCGAGGCGGTCGGACGCATGAGCGACACCCCTATTCTTTCGATTCGGAACCTCCATGCCAAGGTGGCGGACGAGGACATCGAGATTCTCCACGGCGTGGATCTGGAGCTCGGCAAGGGCGAGATCCACGCGATCATGGGACCGAACGGGTCCGGAAAGAGCACTCTCGCCAAGCTTCTGGCCGGACACCCCGGGTACGAAGCCACGGACGGCACTGTTCACTACAAGGGCGAAGAGCTGCTCGACCAGGAGCCCGACGAACGGTCGCTGGCCGGCATCTTCCTCGCCTTCCAGTACCCGGTAGAGATCCCGGGGGTCTCGATCGCGAATTTCCTGCGCACGGCGCTCCAGGCCCGCGAAGGGAAGGACGCCGAGCTGGACCTCTTCGAGTTCCAGGACGCGCTCCTGGATCGCATGGAGCTGCTGGGGATGGACCCGACCTTCGCCGAACGCCCGGTCAACGACGGGTTCTCGGGGGGCGAGAAGAAGCGCAATGAGATCCTCCAGATGGCCATGCTCCGCCCCGAGCTGGCGCTGATGGACGAGACCGACTCCGGCCTCGACATCGACGCGCTGCAGGTGGTGGCCGACGGGGTGAACAAGCTGCACGAAGAGAACCCCGACATGACGGTCCTGATCATCACGCACTACCAGCGGCTGCTCAACTATCTGAAGCCGCACTACGTGCACGTGATGGTGAAGGGGAAGATCGTTCGCTCCGGTGGGCCCGAGGTGGCCGAGGAGCTGGAATCGCGCGGATACGAGGAATTCAAGACCGCACAGGTCTGAGGAGTACAGATGCCACAGAACGACACGATCACCGATATTGGGCTCGACGAGTACCAGTACCACTTCATCACCGAAGACGAGCCGGTCTTCCGGTCGGGCCGCGGCCTGAACGAGAAGGTGGTCCGCGAGATCTCGGCCCAGAAGGACGAGCCCGAGTGGATGCTCGACTTCCGGCTGAAGGCCCTCGAGATCTACAACGCCAAGCCGATGCCCACATGGGGCGGAGACCTGTCGAACCTCGAGAACGTGCTGGACCAGATCTACTTCTACGTGCGCCCGCAGGAGAAGATGGAGCGCTCTTGGGACGACGTGCCCCCGAACATCAAGGAGACCTTCGAGCGGCTCGGGATTCCCGAGGCCGAGCAGAAGGTGCTGGCCGGGGTCGGGGCCCAGTACGAGTCCGAGATGGTCTACCACTCGCTCAAGAAGGAGTGGGACGACAAGGGCGTGATCTTCGACTCGATCGAAGACGGGCTCAAGAACCATCCCGAGCTCTTCCGTGAGCACTTCGGCACGGTGATCCCCTCGGCCGACAACAAGTTCAGCGCCATGAACTCGGCGGTCTGGTCGGGCGGCTCCTTCGTCTACATCCCGAAGGGCGTGGAACTCGACACCCCGCTCCAGGCCTACTTCCGGGTCAACCAGGAGCAGATGGGGCAGTTCGAGCGCACCCTGATCATCGCCGACGAGGGCTCGAAGGCGCACTACATCGAGGGATGCACGGCGCCGGTCTACTCGACCGAGTCCTTCCACTCGGGGGTGATCGAGATCGTGGTGAAGCCGGGGGCACACTTCCGCTACACCACCATCCAGAACTGGTCGAACAACATGTACAACCTCGTGACCCAGCGGGCGCTGGTGCACGAGAACGCGACCATGGAGTGGCTCGACGGGAACCTGGGCTCGAAGCTCACCATGAAGTACCCGTCCTGCTACCTGCTGGGCGAGGGCGCGCACGGCTCGGTCCTCTCGATCGCCTACTCGGGCGACGGCCAGCACCAGGACACCGGCGGAAAGGTGATCCATGCGGCCCCCAACACCACCTCGCAGATCGTCTCCAAGTCGATCTCGAAGGGCACGGGGCGCTCCACCTACCGGGGACTCTGCCAGGTGCACGAGGGCGCGTTCAACGCCAAGTCGAACGTGGAGTGCGACGCGCTCCTGATCAACGACACCTCGCGCACCGACACCTATCCGTACATCGAGATCGAAGAGAAGCGCTCGAACATCGGCCACGAGGCCACGGTCTCGAAGGTGGGTGACGAGCAGCTCTTCTACCTGATGAGCCGGGGGATGGACGAGGCCGAGGCGATGGCGCTCATCGTGCGCGGCTTCATCGAGCCGATCGCGAAGCTGCTCCCCCTGGAGTACGCGGTCGAGTTGAACCGCCTCATCGAGCTCGAGATGGAGGGCTCTGTCGGGTAATCCCGATGCCCGTTCACCCGACACCCGACCGAATCCCGATTCAATCCACGGTACGAGATAGATTCATGGCTTCAACACTCACGATCGAACAGCCCGTCGGAGGCCTCATGGAGGGCGTCACCGAGCACCTGAACTCCGACGCCGTTCAGGCTCTCGCCTCGGGCGAGCCTCAGTGGCTTCAGAACCGGCGGATGGATGCATGGGCCAGCTACGAGCGGACCCCCATGCCCACGACCCGGCTCGAGGAGTGGCGCTACACCAACCTCGACCGCAAGCTGAAGCTCGACACCCTCGAGCCGCTCGGATGGATCGAGCGCAGCTTCTCGAAGGAGACGGCGCCCGATCGTCTGGTGGCCGAAATGGAAGCTGATCACGAGTCCTCGGGGCACCTGGTGGAGCTCGACGGTTCGGTGGCCCATGTGGACCTGGACCCGGCGCTGGCCTCGAAGGGAGTCGTGTTCATGTCGCTGCGCACCGCAGTGACCGAGCACCCCGAGCTGCTCGAGGAGTACCTGGCCACGAGCGCGCTTCCCGCCGAGCGGGGGAAGTTCCAGGCGCTGAACGCCGCGCTCTGGACCGACGGGATCCTCCTGTACGTCCCGCGCGGGGTGCAGCTCGAGCACCCGATCCGGGTGAGCCGGTGGCTGTCGGAGTCCGGAAAGGCCCTCTTCTCGCGCACCCTGATCGTGGCCGAAGAGGGGAGCCAGGTCTCGTATGTCGACGAGATCCTCTCCGACGATCTCGACGTGCAGAGCCTGGTCTCGTCGGCCGTCGAGGTCTTCGCGAAGGACAACGCCCAGGTCCAGTACGTCTCGCTGCAGCGGATGGGGCGCGGCCCCTTCCACCTGTCGCAGCAGCGCACGATCGCGGGCAAGGATTCGACGCTCGACACGCTCAACGTGAACATGGGCGCGACCACGGCGCGACTCGACCTGAACGCGCAGCTCGTGGGCAGCGGGGCCAACTCCGACATGCTCGGACTCTGCTTCGGCGAGGGCGACCAGCACTTCGACCACAACACCTCGCAGGACCACGTGGCCCCTCACGCCTACAGCGACCTGCTCTACAAGGGAGCGCTCGACGGCAAGGCCCGCTCGGTCTTTCGCGGGATCATCAAGGTCCACAAGGGCGCGCAGCAGACCGACGCCTACCAGACCAACCGCAACCTGCTCCTCTCCGAGACCGCCCGCGCCGACTCGCTCCCGAATCTCGAGATCGAGGCCGACGACGTGCGCTGCTCGCACGGGGCGACGGTGGGCCAGCTCGACCAGGACCACCTCTTCTACCTGATGAGCCGGGGGATGTCGCGCGAGGTCGCCGAGCGTCTCGTGGTAATCGGATTCCTCGGAGAGGTCCTCTCGAAGCTCCCGCTCGGCGGGGTCGTCGCCAAGCTCTCGCGCGCAATCGAAGAGAAGCTGCATGGCTGAGTGGGTGCGGGCGGCCGATCGGTCGGCCTGCGAGGGGGACGGGTGCGTGCATGCGGTCACCCCCGACGGGGAGCGCATCGTCCTGGCGCGGTGGGAGGGCGAGATCTTCGCCCTCGAGGACGAGTGCTCGCACCAGGAGTTCCCCCTCTCGGACGGGAGTGTCGAGAACGGGCAGATCGAGTGCGTCTTTCACGGCGCGAAGTTCGATCTGCGCAGCGGGCGAGCGACGCAGCTGCCCGCCATCAAGCCGGTGAAGACGTACCCCGTCGAGGTGCGCGAGGACGGCATTTACGTTCAAGTGGGATGACATGACCATGCTCGAGACTGCCGCCGGTGCCACCCCTCTTGATGTGGAGCGCCTGAGGCGCGACTTCCCGGTCCTCGACCAGGAGGTCAACGGGCGTCCCCTGGTCTACCTCGACAACGCCGCGACCTCGCAGAAGCCGGTGCAGGTGATCGAGGCCATCGAGGCCTACTACCGCTCCGACAACGCGAACGTCCATCGCGGCATCCACGAGCTCTCACGCCGCGCCACCGAACTCTACGAAGGCGCCCGCAAGACCGTCGCCCGCTACCTCGGAGGGGTGGACCCGGAAGAGGTCATCTGG
The DNA here is from genome assembly GCA_007126575.1 of Gemmatimonadota bacterium. GTDB lineage: Bacteria > Gemmatimonadota > Gemmatimonadetes > Longimicrobiales > Gaopeijiaceae > SLBA01. The sequence goes on from SLBA01000171.1 coordinate 12,484, forward strand.
ACGCGAGGCACCACCGAGGCCATCAACCTGGTGGCGGCGAGCTGGGGCGGCGCGAACCTGACGGAGGGCGACGAGATCCTCCTCTCGGTCATGGAGCACCACTCCAACCTGGTCCCCTGGCAGCTCGTGGCCGAGCGCACGGGCGCGCAGCTCCGCTACCTGGAGCTGAACGATGACGGGACCCTGCGGCTCGACGACCTGGACGGGCTGCTCGGCGAGCGGACCCGGATCGTCGCCCTCACCCAGGTCTCGAACTCGCTGGGGACGATCAACCCGATCACCGAGATCGCCCGACGGGTGCACGACGCGGGAGCGCTCCTCCTGGTCGACGGAGCGCAGGGCGCCGCGCACCACGGGGTGGACCTGACGAGTCTCGGCGCCGACTTCTACGCCTTTTCGGGCCACAAGATGTGCGGCCCCACCGGCGTGGGAGCCCTGTGGGGGCGGCGCGAGCTGCTCGAGTCGATGCCCCCCTGGCAGGGCGGAGGCGAGATGATCTCGCTGGTCGAGCGCGACCACTCCACCTATGCGCCGATTCCGCACAAGTTCGAGGCGGGCACTCCGAACATCGCGGGAGCGGTCGGGCTGGCCGCCGCCGTCGAATACCTGGAGCAGATCGGACCCGCCGCGATCCTGGCCCACGAGCAGGATCTGACCCGCTACGCCATGGAGCGGCTCCAGACCCTGCCCGCCATCCGGGTCTTCGGTCCCGAGGACCCCTCGATGCGCGCCGGGGTCGTCTCCTTCGTGCTCGGCGATGCGCACCCCCACGACATCTCGACGATCCTGGATTCGGAAGGGATCGCGATCCGTGCGGGCCATCACTGCACCCAGCTGGTCATGAAGCACTACGGGGTTTCGGCCACGGCGAGGGCCTCGTTCTACCTGTATAACACGCGTGACGAAGTGGACCGTCTGATGGACGGGCTCGCGACCGTGCACTCGATCTTCGCCTGAGGGGCCCGGCCCGATGTCGGAACTGAAGCTCAACTCGCTCTACCAGCAGCTGATCCTCGAGCACTACCGGTCGCCCAAGAACCGGGGAAAGCTCGACGACGCCACGGTCTCGATCCGCATGCGTAACCCGACCTGCGGCGACGACATCACCCTGCAGCTGCGCGTCGACGACGACGAGGTGATCCAGGACGTCCGCTTCTACGGAGAGGGCTGTTCAATCTCGCAGGCGTCCGCGTCGATCATGACGACGCTCCTCAAGGAGCGCTCACTCGACGACGCCATTCAGATCGCCGCCCGCTTCACCGCGCTGATGCACGGAGACGAAGACGCGGCGAAGGACCGCTCCCTGCGCGACCTGCGCGCCCTTCAGGGCGTATCCAAGTTTCCGGTGCGCATCAAGTGCGCGCTCCTGGGATTCGACGCGCTCCAGGAGGCCGTCCGGAAGACCCGCGGGGAGCCGGCGCTCGAGGCGTAGGGGCGTCTCCCCGCCTCAGTCGTCTTCGCGGTCTTCGGGCACACGGTGCACGAGCACGGGCAGACCCGCGCCCCGGATCACCTTGTCGGCCACACTGCCCAGCATCATGCGGCGCATGCCCCCGCGCCCGCGGGTGGCCAGCATGATCAGGTCCGCGGGCTCCTCGGCAGCCCGCTCCAGGATGCCGTCTGCAGCCGAGGCGGCCTGGATCGCCGCGGTCTCGACCTCGACGCCCTGCTCCCTGAGTTCGGCCGCCAGGCTCTCGACGTAGGACTGGAGTCCTTCGAGCATCAGGCCCGTGCTCTCGCCATCGTCGAGCCCATAGGCCACGAAGGATCGGTCCTGTGACATGGGGCGGGGCAGGATGGTGAGAAGCGACAGGGTCGCTCCCGACCGGACCGCGATGCCGGCGGCACTTTCCAGCACCGCCTCGGAGCGGTCGGAGCCATCGAGCGGCACCAGGATCCGGTTCAGGGCGGGCTCCCCGAGGTCCGGGGCGTCCTCTTCGTCCCGCGCGGGGATCACGAGCACGGGCTGCGAGGCCTCGCGCAGGAGGGTGTCGGCCACGCTCCCCAGCCAGACCCGCTGAAGGCCTCCCCGGCCATGGGTCGTCATGACGATCAGGTCGGACTCGAACACCTCGGCTCGCTCCAGGAGGGTCGGTACGATCCGGCCCTTAGGGGTGTGCGTGCGGACCTCGACGTCGGCGTCGATGCGCCCCTTCGCCTCGGTCAGATACCGGGTCAACCGCTCCTCTTCTTCGGTGAACCAGCCCTGCACGATCGCCTCTTCCTGCGGATTGCGCGGGTTCGGGAAGGCGTAGGGCGAGACCACGGCGACCAGGTCGAGCCGGGCCTTGTCCCGGCGGGCCAGCGCCAGCGCCCAGGAAAGAGACGCCTCGGCGAAGTCGGAGCCGTCGAGGGGGACCATGATGCGCTTGAACCGGGACTCGGACGCCATGTGGGTGCTCCTGTGATCGTCGGGGTGGGGCGGGACCGCACCGTCTGCGAGTGACAGGGGCCCGGTGGGATGCTAACGTGAGGCACGATAGTATAACGTCCCTGATCCGTTCAAGTCGGGAGGCTCCATGTCCGGGCTCCACCGCTTCGTGTTCGAGCGTTCGCCGATCGGCCCCCTCACCCTCGAGGCGTCCGAGACGGGTCTGACCCGCGTGACCTTCGGAGCCCCGACGGTGGTGGCGAACGCGGGAGAGCCCGTCACGGCCTCTCCCGGACACCCCGTGCTCAAGCCGGCCGGCCGGGCGCTCGGGGCGTACTTCGGCGGAGATTCGGATGCGCTGGCTCGCCTTCCCGTGGATCTTGCGGGCGGCACCGACTTTCAGCAGGCGGTCTGGCGCGCGCTCCGAACCATCCCGGCCGGCGATGTGAAAAGCTACGGCCAAATCGTCCGGGTGATCGGACGCGGGTCACCGCGGGCCGTGGGGCAGGCGGTCGGAGCCAACCCGGTGCCGGTCGTGGTCCCCTGCCACCGTGTGGTCGCGGGCGACGGGCGGCTCGGCGGCTTTTCCGGGGGTCTCGAGCGCAAGGTGGCGCTTCTCGCGCTGGAGGGCATCGCCTCGGAAGGGGCTCGCTTCGACGCCAGGATCCGTCTCGACGCCGACGCCGCGCTTCACGCGCTTCAACCGGTTCGCTGAACCGAGGGGTCCACAGGGGGTAGTCAGCGGCCGGGCGCGTCGGGCTTCAGGACCACCTTCACCGCCTCGCTCCGGCGATGGTTCGCCGCGGCCGAGAGCGCGTTTCGGTACTCGGCCAGCGGAAAGACGTGCGTCACCATCTTCTCGACCGGCGCCCGGGTCTCGGTCAGCAGCTCGCGGGTGATCTCGAAGGTGTGGCGTGATTCGCCCCGCCACTCCTCTCGTCCGTATCCCACGAAGCCGCGCACCTCGATCTCGCGCGCCCAGAGGAAGGTGAGGTCCAGCTTCGGGATCTCGGCCGCGCAGCCGAGCATCACGAGCCGGCCCCTCGGGGCCGTGTAGCGAAGGGCCTGGCTCAGCGACCCTCCATTGCCGACGCAGTCGTAGACGACCGGAAAGCCTCCTCCCGAGAAGACCTCGTCGCCGATGATCGGCTGGTACGCGTGGGCTCCGGTCTCGATCAGCACCTCGCGCGCCTCGAGGCCGGGCTTCACGGCGTCGGTCGCCCCCATCGCCCGCGCCAGATCGGCTTCGTGCGACCGCTTCACCTGGGCGTGGATCGAACCGCGGAACCCCGTGGCTCGCAGCGCCCAGATCACCCCCATGGCGATCGGCCCGCTGCCGATCACGAACACGTCCGTGCCGGGCTCGGGGGGGGCGTTCAGCACGGCGTGCATCCCGATCGACAGGGGTTCGATGAGGACGGCCGCGTGATCCGAAAGCTCGTCGCCGACGGGAAAAAGCTGGCTCCGGTGGGCGATCATCTGCTCGCCCCAGCCGCCCGGAAGGTCCCGGTGGTAGCCGATCGTCAGCCCCTGGGCGAGGGGTTCGCCCTCGATCTGCAGCGTACCCTCTTCGCCCGCGAGCTCACAGGTGCTGTGGCGACCCTCGCGGCAGGAAGGGCAGTGGGTGCCGGACGGATGCCCGCGCACCCCGCAGGAGATCATGGGGTCGACGACCACCCGCTGGCCCGACCGCAGCGCATCGGCGCCCGCACCCGAACCCGACCCCGAGCCCGACCCCGGGCCCCCCTCGGCGCCCACCTCGATCACCTCAGCCAGGATCTCGTGGCCGAGCACCGCCGGGAAGGATCCGAAGGGCTCCATCGCGGGGCTCGCCGTGAAGCTCAGGTTTCCCACGTCGGTGCCGCAGATGCCGCAGGCGAGCACCCGAAGGCGCACCCAGTCCGGGCCCGGAAGCACCGGTTCGGGCACCTGCGCGAGTCGAAGACTGCTGAGTCGGCCGAAGCGCCCGGCCTCGAAGAAGCGACCGACGGAGCGTGCGATCAGAAATCGCGAAACGGTCGGGTGGAAGCGCAGTGCGAGCATGAAGACGCAGGGAGGGCTTGAGGGGGATGGCACCGTACGGTGGGAATCTACCCGAAGGGTGCCGGGCGAGCGAGGTGCTACCGCTTCGCGACGTACTCGCGCAGGCCGCCCTTCAGCGTGAAGCCGCGCACGACCCGGAAGGGCTCGAGAACCCGCTCCATCTCGGCCGGCAGGATCGGGTCGCGGGCGGGCCGGTCGGGACCGAGCGGCCGGTACTGGACCCGATCTGTCGCGACGAGCTCGAAGCGGAGGGGGCGGGTGTCCGCCTCGCGGGTCCCACGCACCACCATGTGCAGTGCGGCGTCCGGGGCACTCACCTCGACGAGCCGGTCCATCAGCCGGCGCCGCCCCTCGACGGGAATTCGATCCACGATGTCCCAGCCGAGGATGAAGTCGTAGGGCTGGACCGGCTGCGGCGGGAGCGATTCGAGCACCCCCTCCCACCCTTCCGCCCCCCACACCGTGGCGACATCGGCGAAGCGCACCCGGCGGGCGAACTCGCCGTAGACCCGCAGGGTCCGGGAGCTCGACGGGCCCAGGTCGAGTACGGCATGGCCGCCGGGGGCGCCGGTCCACTCCAGGAGCGCCGCCACCCCCGGTGACCGGGACCCGACGAGCTCCGGCGGGGGGTCGGGAGGCTCGACCGGCTCCTGGTCCGGGGATTCTTCGGCCTCGGATCGTCCTCCCCGACGCCACCAGGCCAATGCCAGCGCGGGTGGGCTCATCGATCCGAACTTCGGTGCGGACATGGGCTGCGCCCGAACGACCGGCCCCCTATGCCGTCACCCCCTTCGCACCCTTCGAGGCCGCGCTGTCGCCGGCGCCACCGGCGGTCTGCTTGCCGGTGCCCGACCCCGAGCTCGTGCTCGATCCGGGTTCCGTGCTCGTTCCCGCGCCCCCGCCCTTCGACACGTTCGACGTGCCCCCGGCGGATCGCGTGGAGCCCGACGAGGAGCCGGACTTCCGGTCGCTCAGGTCTCCCATGTCGATGCCTCCGCGGAACCGGGCCCCGTCTTCGAGCACCACGCGGGGAGCGGTGATGTCTCCCTCGACCCTGGCCGAGGCCCGGAGCACGACCTGGTCGTGAGCGGTCAGATCGCCCTCGACGTGGCCCTCGACCGTGATCAGGCGGGCCGTGACGCTTGCCTCGACCCGGCCTTCGGCGCCCACCGTGACCGCGTGCTCCTTCAGGTTCACGGAGCCATCGATGTGGCCCTCGATCAGGAGATCCTCGTCGCCGGACACCTCGCCCTTGACCGAAATGGACCGACCGATCGTGGCGCGCTGTCCGCTCTCGCGGGCGCCCCGGCTGCGGCTGGTGGACGGCTCCGGATCGCGCGCCGGTGTACCGGGCTCGTTAGCTGCATCATCCTTCTTCCACATCCGCTCCCCCTTGTGGTCTACGGTTTCCGGCCCCGGCCCACGCCGGAGGCACAGTCAGAACAGGTATAGCCCGCAACCTCCGTGCCCACCAGAACCCCCCTGCAATCAGGGCCTCCACGGGCATCCGAAGCCGAAGGACCGGCAGCATCTTCCGGTCGACCGGTCGAAAGCTTCCGGGTCGGCAGACGGCGATCGAATGGCGATCGCAGCCACCCGGGTCACCCACGTCACCGGGTGCCGCCCCCCTAAAAGGTATCGAGGAGGTCGAAATCGCCGATCCCCATGGCGGGCTCGAACTCCGGCGGGGGAATCCCGACGCCCGGCAGCTCCCCCGCAACGACGAGCCCGGAGAGGAGCGCGATGGGCAGCGCCCCGCTCCCCGGCTCGGCGTCGGTCCGCCGCAGACCCGCCTCGTCGTCGGCCACCCACACCCCCGCCTGCTCGGGCACCTCGGGGTCGGCCACCTCGAGCCGGGTCCCCGGTCGGACCCCGAAGTGGGCGGCGAGCCCCGCCAGGTCGATCACTCGGATCATCGGTCCCCGCAGGAGGACGGCGGATTCGAACCAGAGTCCCCGGCGAGCCCCCCTCCCCGGGCGCCGGGGCTCGGCCAGCACCTGGTGAAGCCGCTCCCCGGGAAGCGCGTCGAGGGTGATCGACCGCCACTGATCCCTCTGCACTGAAAGCCATCCCAGGAGCGCCCGATAGCTCGACGGATCCGAAACATACGACTCCCGCACGGTCAGCGCAGGACCGGTCCCCCCGCGACCGCGCCGGCTCTCGAGAATCGCCGCGGCCGCCAGAGTGCCCTCGCCGGGATCGGCCTCGACCCCCACCACCAGCAGCGCCGGATCGTCGAGCAGCTTCCAGTGGCGTGCGCTCCGGTGCAGGAGACCATGCCGACCGGGCAGCAGCGACCGATACAGCTCGGGCACGGCGGGCCGACGCTCGGCAGGCTCCAGCAGGCGTGCCCGTGACCGCTCGGGGAAGCGCGGCAGGGCCTCGGGAGGAAAGCGGTAGCGCTCCACCGAGCCGGCTAGCGCCCACCCCATCCTGCGGTAGAACTCGACCCGAAA
>SLBA01000015.1 GCA_007126575.1 Gemmatimonadota bacterium
GACCCGGGACGGGCGCATCGAGACCGACGACTACCTGCAGACCCGCGTGCCCACGATCTACGCCTGCGGGGACTGTGTCGGCCCCCACCAGTTCACCCACGCCGCCTCGCACCAGGCGTGGCACGCGGCCGTGAACTCCCTGTTCACCAACCCGTTCAAGCGCTTCAAGGTCGACTATCGGTTCCTCCCGCACGCGACCTTCACGGACCCCGAGCTGGCCCGGGTGGGGCTCAGCGAGGACGAAGCGAAGGAGAAGGGGACCCGCTACGAGGTGACCCGCTACGACCTTTCGGAATCCGATCGGGCGATCACCGACGAGTCCGCCCGGGGGATGATCAAGGTCCTGACCGTTCCGGGGAAGGATCGGATCCTGGGGGTGACGATCGTCGGTCCGCACGCCGGTGAACTCCTGGCGGAATTCACCCTGGCGATGAAGCACGGGATCGGGCTGAACAAGCTGCTCGGCACGATCCACACCTACCCGACCCTGGCCGAAGCCAACAAGGCCGTGGCCGGAAACTGGAAGAAGGAGAACGCACCGGAGCGCGTCCTCTCGTGGGTGGAGCGCTACCACGCGTGGCGGCGCCGGTAACGGCGCCCGGGACGGTACCGGGGCCCCAACCCGGACCCGAACCCAAACCCGGGGTCCAAACCGGGGCCCGGGCCCGCTTGCAGTCGGAACCGGGGTCCAACCCCGGCTCAGTGCCGGTGCTCGACGGGCGGCTGGATCGTTCGCGTGATGCGCCCCTGCTCGTCGACCACCCCGATGGGCAGGCGCTCGATGTCGTCGCCCATTTGAACCATCGGACCGATGTGATGGCCCAGGATCATGGCAGAGAAGCTGAAGCTGTCGGCCGCCCCCGGGTCCACCGTGTATCCCAGGTCGGCGAGGGAACCGACGGTCACCAGCGACATGGGGTTGGAGCTTCCCCCCGAGATCCAGCCGGTCATCAGCTCGTTGTCGAGCACGGACTGTCTCCAGTGGCCGTTTCGGGTCCCGCTTCCCCCGGTGTTCTCGACCGGCACCTTGTTGCCGTCGGTGTAGTCGTTGCCGCCGACGTCGTTGAAGCCGGCGATCGCCTGCGTTCCCGAGAACCACGGATCCAGATCGGGATCGGACTCGGCGGCCTTGTCCTCCAGAAGTCCCATCATTTCCCAGAGCGTCCCGATCCCCAGAACATGCCCGATCTCGTGCAGGACCACGTCATACAGCATGTCGTTCGCGAGCAGATTGTTCACATCGGCCTCGTCCAGGCGCACCCGGCCCAGCAGGGGCAGTCCGCTCCCGCTTCGAATCAGGCAGGGCCCGGCGCTTCCCAGCACGCCGCCGACCCCGTCGATCGGTTCGATCACCACCACGATCAGGAGATCGTCGATCGTGCGGGACATGTCCTCGTTCGTGCACGGGGAGTTCGCCGCGGTGATGTTGATCTGCACCTCGGGCAGCTTCCCCACGATCGCCTCGGCCCACCGGTCGGCGGCGGCCTCGAACACGGCCTGCACCGCCGGGTCGATCGAGCTCTGGTAGTCATACTCGATCTGGTAGCCCGACGGATCGGGGGGCACCGACGCCTGCGCGAAGGCGGTGGCCGTGAGCCCGGCCGCGCTTGCGTTGAGTGACTGGGACCCGGCGGAGGGGCCGAGCGTCCAGGTGGCCTGGGCGCGCCCCTGCGTGTTCGTCTGTGTCGTGGCGGGCCCGACGGAGCCGCCTCCCGATGCGGTCCAGCTGACCGCGACCCCCTCGACCGGATCTCCGGCCAGGTCGCGAAGCTCCACCACCACGGGGGATGCGAGGGTCTCGCCGGGGTTGGCGCTCTGCCCCGACCCGCTGATCACCGCGAGCGAGGTGGGGGCCGACAGGTCGGCGGTGGCGCTGAATCCGACCGGGGGAACCGCGCTGTGCGACACCAGGAGCGACTGCTCGGCCGAAGCGCTTCCCAGCACCCACGAAAGCGAGGCCATGCCCTGCCCGTTCGTGGTCCGGCTGGCCGAGCTGCCCCCGCTCACCGTCCCCCCCCCACCGGTCACGCTGAAGGTCACCGATGCGCCGGGAACGGGCAGCCCGACCTGGTCGAGCAGGCGCACCTGCGGGTCGGTCGACACGGCCTGGCCCGCGGGAGCCGTCTGCTCATCGCCCGCGACGACCTCGAGCGACTGGGGTACAGCCACCGACTGTGCCGCGACCTCGAGCCCGGCGGGACCAGCGGCGAGCTCGAGGGTCACCGTGCCCAGCACCTCGCCGAGGGTCCACTCGAACGACGCCTCGCCCGCCCCGTCGGTCGTGGCGAGCTGTGGGTTCGTCGAACCCTGTGGATCCGAGAGCTCCGTGGCGATCGAGACCCCGGGGATCGCCATCCCCTGGTCGTCGACCACGCGCACCCGCACCGGGTCCGGGAGCGTCCGGGTCCGATGCTCCGACTGCCCCCCTCCGGAGATCAGGAGGATCGCGTGGGGGGTCGCCACGGCCTCGGCCTCGATCACCCGTTCCAGCCCTCCACTCCGGATTCGCGCCCGCTGGGTGCCCAGCTGCGAGCCGAGGGTCCATTCGACACGGAGCTCGCCCTCGGGATCGGTCGCCCCGGCATCGGCTTCGACCGAGCCCCCTCCGGCGAGCACTTCGAGGTCGACATCCGTACCCTCGATCGGGTTCTCGAAGGCATCGACCAGGCGAAGCACGTGCGGCAGGGCGAGCGTCTCGCCGCGCAAAGCCGACTGTCCAGCCCCCGAGATCAGGTGCAGCTCCGCCGGCTGGGCGGCGACCACCATCAGCTCCGCCTCGAGCGAGGGAAGTCCCCCGGACCGGACCTCGAGCCCCACCCGTTCACCCGCGAGTTCGGGCACGGTCCAGGCGAACTCCACGGTCCCGTCGCCCTCGGTGGAGCGAAGCTCGGTGCTCCCCCCTCCCTGCAGAACGCCCCCGTGGGCGATGAACTCCACCGGCACCCCGGGTACGGGATACCCGTTCGCATCGACCACCCGGATCCCGACTCCGTTCACGGTCGAACCCGCGGGCGCCTCCCCCGGGAGCGTCCCGACGAAGCCCAGCTCGGCCGGAGTCTGCTCGACCTGGACCGCAACGAAGGCCGAGGCCTCACCGGCGCTGACTGCGACCGACGTCGCCCCCGCTCCCGACGCCCGGATCACCCCCGCGGAGCTCACCGTGGCCACCGAAGGGTTCGTCGAGGTGAACTGCGGTGACACCCCATCCATCGGCTCCCCGAACTGGTCGCGCACCTGGACCTGGATCGCGACGCTGTCATCGATCGCGCTGAAGGCGACCGAGCTCTGCGAGAGCTGGAGCGTATCGGGTGCGGGCGTCGGCTCGGTGCTACCGTCGCAGCCCCAAAGGGCCAGCGAGCAGAGGAGCAGGAGGGACGCAAGGACGGGGGTGCGGGCTTGCTGATGAGCCATCATCACTCCATGAAGGCGGGGTCGGGGATGCCTTAAGGGGCAAATCGCGAGCCGGAATGGAGCCCCACCCCGCAAGGACCCGAAACCCGCGCCCGATCGACCCCGACGAGGAACGCCCCGCCGATTCCTCCTCCCCCCGCCCGCCGCTCCCGTCGGCCCCGTAACGGAATCTGCCATGGTGCTGGCAAATTTCCGGACATGCGCCCGGCGCCTCGAACCGAACGTCCACAGTCATGGGGTCTTCGATACCCGCCGTGTGGCCGGAAATATGACAAACGCCTCTTCTGCTGCGACGTTTGTCCTCTTTTCGATCACCGTCGGACTCGTGGACGTCGGACCAGGACCGCTGGATCAGCGATCCTTGCCGAAGCAGCGATGTTGCGCCCGCACGCGCACCTCGCCCCGGCGTCAAGTCACCCGGCCGGGGCTGGCAACCCACTGTCGAGAGATGCATTATCTTTCGACGTCTGGCATGCGGCGGCTCTGCCGTGGCGTGTTCCCTGGACTTCGACGATCTTCCCGACCGTCGAGACCCCGGAGGCCCCGTGATGTCCGAGCAACCCTCAGAGCCCGAGGACCTCTCCCGCTTTCGGGAGATGGTCGAGTCCGCCCACGAGGGGATCTGGGAGGTCGACGCCGAGGGACGAACGATCTTCGCCAACGCCCGCCTCTGTGAACTCCTGGAGTGGCCGCACGACGAGATCCTGGGTCGGCACTTCCTGGACTTCATGCTCCCCGAAGATCACGAGCGGGCGAAGGGTCGCTTCCGGGACCGTCTGAACGGCGAGGCGGGCACGGTCGAGCACCGGTTCCTGACCCGCAGCGGCGAAGTGATCTGGGCGATGCTCTCGAGCTTCCCCCGACGCTCGACCGGGGGCCCGCGTGGGGGCTCGGTGGTGGGCATGCTCTCGGACATCACCCAGCTCAAGCGAACCCAGGAGGCGCTCGAGCGCAGCCGCACGAAGTACCGCACCCTCGTCGAGAACTCACCGGACGTGATCGCCCGCTTCGACCGCGAGCTCCGCCACATCTTCGTGAACCGTCGACTTGAGCAGATCGGGGGCATCCCCCGAAGGGAGTTCCTGGGCAAGACCAACGAAGATCTTGGCTTTCCCGCCGAGAGCGTGGAGTTCTGGAATCGTGAACTCACCCGGGTCCTGGAATCGGGCGAGCCCAACACCTTCTCGTTCGACTACGAGGACGCCGACGGGGTGCATCGATACATGGAGGCCCGGGTGGTCCCGGAATTCGGTGCGGACGGCCGCGTCGAGGCGCTTCAGTCCACCGTGCGAGACATCAGCGATCGGGTGCGGGAGCGGCAGACGCGAGCCCGTCTCGAAGAGCGACTCCGGCGCCAGGAGAAGCTCGAGAGCCTCGGGGTGCTGGTCGGGGGCATCGCGCACGATTTCAACAACATCCTGATGACCGTGATCGGCAACGCCGAGCTCGCCATCGCCGACCTCGCCGCCTTCGAGCCCCCGAACGACGAGGTCCGACAGGTCACGGACGAGACGGAAGCGAGTCTGCGCAGCATCAACAGGGCCGCCGACCAGGCCGCCGTCCTCTGCCGGCAGATGCTGACCTACGCCGGAGAATCCACCTTCGAACTCCGACGGGTGGACCTGTGCGAGCTGGTCCGGGAGATGGACCACCTCCTCGAGACCTCGATCTCCGAGAGCGCCCGACTGGTTCTCGACTGCCCCGAGGAAGGCCTCCCGATCCGGGCCGACGCGGGCCAGCTGCGGCAGCTCCTGCTCAACCTGACCCTGAACGCCTCGGAGGCGATCGGCACCACCGGCGGCGAGATCCTGATCGAAGTGGCGCCCGCCACCTGCGACGCCAGGTTCCTGCAGGAGTCCGATCTCGTGGATCAGATCGAACCGGGACGGTACGCGCGGCTCACGATCTCGGACGATGGCGAAGGGATGGACGAAGAGACCCGCGCCCGCATCTTCGAGCCCTTCTACACGACGCGCTTCGCCGGACGCGGTCTCGGTCTCGCGTCGACCCTGGGGATCGCCCGGGGGCACCGGGGAGGGCTCGCAATCGAATCCAGCGCCGAGAAGGGAACCACCTTCCACCTCTTCTTCCCCCTCGTCGAAGAGGCGTCGGAGACCGGCTGAGCGACATCGGAGACCGACTGGGCGACGCCGAATCCGGGGCAGCGACGCCGATTCCGGATCAGCGCTCCCTCATCCGAGTCAGCCCCTCCTGCGCGACCGAGGCGACGAGCGCCCCGTCGCGGGAGTAGATCGAGCCGCGGGCAAACCCCCGCGCCCCCGCCGCGCTCGGGCTGTCGATCACGTACAGGTGCCAATCGTCCATCCGCACGCGTCGGTGATACCAGAGCGCGTGATCGAGCGAGGCCACCTGCATCCCGGGGGTGCGGATCGTCACCCCGTGGGGCTGGAGCACCGTGGCGAGCAGCCCGTAGTCCGACGCGTAGGCCAGGAGCGCCTGATGGCGCAGCAGGTCGTCGGGCACCTCCCCGATCGCGCGCACCCACATCACGCGCCGGGCGGGGCGAGGCTCGGGGTCGAAGAGGTCCGGCGGGTCCACCGGCCGAATGTCGAGCGGCCGATCCTGGGTGAGCACCCCGCGCAGCTCCGGGGGGAGCTGATCGGCCACCGCCCGGATCCGCTCCAGCTCCGAGGTCAGCGTCTCGGGGTCGGGGGCGTCGGGCGGGTCGTCCTGGTGATCCAGCCCCGGCTCCTCGCGGTGGAACGAGGCCGAGAGGTTGAAGATCGCCTTGCCGTGCTGGATCGCGGTGACGCGGCGGGTCGTGAAACTCCCCCCGTCGCGCAGGCGGTCGACGAAGTAGACGATGGGGCGTTCCAGGTCACCCGGGAGGATGAAGTATCCGTGAAGCGAGTGGGCCACCCGGTCCTCTTCGACCGTTCGCCGGGCCGCGACGAGCGCCTGGGCCAGCACCTGTCCGCCGAAGACCCGACCGGTCCCGATATCACGGTTCTGCCCCCGGTAGATGTTGTGCTCGAGGGGCTCGAGATCGACGAGGCGAAGGAGGTCCTGGGCCTGATAACTCATATCGATTCACTCATGAGATCACCCGTGAGGTGAGGGGCGAAGGGTTGCGCATCCCCCACGAATCGGGTCGTTTGCGGCAGAGGGGGTCCGGCTCGCGAGCGTGGCCCTACCCCCGGCACCGATTCAGGTTCGTCGCGTCCCCCCGCTCCCAAGGCCATGACCGGACCCACTCCCACAAAGGCCCAGCGTCTCCTCGACCTGATCGCCTTCCTCTCGTCCCACCACTTCCCGGTCGGGATCGACGCGATCTTCGACGGAGTGCCCGGGTACACCCGTGACCCCGCGGGCCCCTCTCCGGATTCGATCCGCCGCAAGTTCGAGCGCGACAAGGCCGAGCTTCGCGACGCCGGGATCCCGATCGACTCGGTCTCGATCCAGGCCCCGGGGCGCGACGAGGAAGAGGGCTATCAGCTCCGCTCCCGCGACTTCTACCTCCCGGTCCTGAGGCTCCTGGGCGAGGGGACCCCGTCGCCCGGCGAACTCGAGGTGCGTCCCTCTGAGCTGCGCGCGGCGCTCGAGGGCCTCTCGCAGGTCGTCGACCTTCCGGCCTTCCCCTTCCGCCGCGCGGCCCGCTCCGCCCTGCGCAAGCTCACCTTCGACCTGGCCGACGAGGAGTGGGGCGAGGCCCCGTCCATCCTTCATCTCGAGCCCGCACGCACCGCCGCCGAAGCCGAGACCGTGGTCCACCTCTCCGACGCCCTCCTGCGCCGCAAGGAGATCCACTTCGACTACTACGCCATTCACCGCGACGAGCGGACCGGGCGCCGCGCGCAGCCCCGCGGGCTCCTCTACCAGGCCTCGCGATGGTACCTGGCCGCCTGGGACCTCGACCGCGAGGGGCTGCGCCTCTTCCGGATCGACCGGATGGACGCCATCGAGGTGAACGCCCGAAGCCCCCGCACACCAGACTACACCCTCCCCACCGGACACTCCCTCGAGCCCCTGCGCGAGCGCCAGGCCTGGGAGCTGGGTGACGACGCCGACGACGGCGAGCCGATCCGCGTCCGCTTCCATCCTCCCCTCGATCTTCTGGCGCACCGGAATCAGTGGGGGGAGGTCGACGGGAACCCCGACACCGTCCGCACATTCCACGTCCGAAGGCGCGAACCCCTTCTGCGCTGGCTCCTCGCGCTCGGTGGCGACGCCCAGATCGAAGCCCCCGACGACGCGGCCCGGGAGCTCGAAGCCCTCCGGCTCCGCACCCTCGAAGCCCACCTCGCCTTCGAGCCCGCCTCCCCGCAGCGGGGCGGCCCATGACGGGCCGGCCGAACCGACCGGACCGCCCCACCCTGTCCCCGGGCGGCGCGATCGACCGCCTGGAGCGGCTCCTCCTGCTCCTCCCGCGGGCCCAGCGAAAGGGAGGCGTCACCTTCGACGAGCTCGAGCGCCTCCTCGAGGTGGACCGCCGGACCCTGCGCACCGATCTCGACCTGCTCACCGCCCGGGCCGGGTACCTGCGGGCCGGCGACCCCGCCGACCTGCAGATCACGATCGACGCCGAACGCGTCGAGATCTTCAGCCCCGGCCCCTTCCACCGCCCCCCGCGCCTCGGCGCCCGCGAAGCGCTGGCGCTGGTACTCGGTCTCCGGACACGGGCGCTCGTGCGGGGTCTGCCCGACATCCCCGAGACCCACGCCGACGCCCTCCTCGCCCGGCTCGAGGGGGCCCTCGCCACCCGGGCCCTCGACGACATCGAGCCCCTGCCCGTCGAGGACGCCTCGGCCCGCCCCGTCGACGGCCTGCTGCGCGACCGGGCCCTCGACGCGATCGCCGAGCGGCGCCCGCTCCGGCTCCGGTACCTGAAGCCGGGCGCGGCGGAGCCCGAATCCCGGCATCTGCACCCCCTCACCCTCGTGCACGCCGAGGGCCGCTGGTACCTGATGGGCGAGGCCCCCGACCGGCCTGGCCCCGCGGTGCGGTCCTTCCGCCTCGACCGGATCCTCGAGATCGAGATCGAGGACGCCTCGGCCACCTTCGACTACCCGGATCCCTTCGACCCCCACGACTACCTGGAGCCGTCGCGGGTCTTCCAGGCCGCCGATCCGGTCGAGGTCACCGTCGACTACTCTCCGAAGATCGCCCGGTGGATCGAGGAGCGCTTCGAGGGCGTCCGCCTCGAGGGGGGCGGCTACCGGGTCGTCCACCCCGTGGCCGACCGCGAGTGGCTGGTCCGGCACGTGCTGCGGTACGGAGGCGAGGCGGTCGCCCACCCCCCCGGGCGGGACTGGGTGATCGAGGCGATCGACCATCGCTGACGCGCCGCCGCGTGACGGGAACCGCCGAGGGGCCCGGGGTATGAGCCCTCCATGAACTCCGCCCCCACCGGACCGATCCAGGAAGAAGACGCCCTCGGAAAGGCCTACGACGCCCAGCTGATGCGGCGGCTGCTCCGGTACCTCGCGCCCTACCGGTGGCGGGTGGTGCTCGCGATCGGGCTCCTCGTGTCGGCGGCGCTCCTGCAGATCGTCGGCCCCTGGCTGATCCAGATGGCGCTCGACGACGCGGTGCCCGAGGGCGATGGACGGCTGCTTTCGATCCTTGCGATCGCCTACATCGTGGCGACTCTGTTCACCTTCGGATTCCAGTACGCCCAGGCCCTCGTGACCACCTGGCTCGGCCAGTCGGTCATGTACGACCTGCGCATGGAGATCTTCCAGAAGTTCCAGGACCTCGACCTGAGCTTCTTCGACCGCAATCCGGTCGGCCGCCTGATGACCCGGATCACCTCCGACGTCGAGACGCTCAACGAGCTCTTCTCGTCGGGTGTCGTGGCGATCTTCGGCGACCTGTTCACCCTGATCTTCATCATCTCGGCCATGCTCCTGCTCGACTGGCAGCTGGCCCTGGTGACGATGGCGGTCATGCCCTTCGTGATCTGGACGGCCTTCGTCTTCCGGTCCCGGATCCGACACGCCTATCGCGACATCCGGGTCCGCCTGGCTCGGATCAACGCCTTCCTGCACGAGCGCATCACGGGGATCCGGGTCGTCCAGCTCTTCAACCGCGAAGAGGCCGACCAGGAGAAGCTCGACGAGGTGAACCAGGACTACCTCGAGGCGCACCTGCGCAGCATCACCTACTACGCACTCTTCTTTCCGGTCATCGAGGTCTTCACCGCGATCGCCCTGGCGCTGATCATCTGGGTCGGGGGAGCGGCGATCCTGGCCGAGGCGACCACCGTGGGGGTGGTCACCGCCTTCCTCCTGTATGCCCGCCGCTTCTTCCGCCCCATCCAGGACCTGTCGGAGAAGTACAACGTGCTGCAGGGTGCGATGGCCTCGTCGGAGCGGATCTTCAAGCTCCTCGACCGGGAGCCCGCCGTGCAGGATCCCCCGAGCCCGCGCAGCCTCCCCGCCACGACCGCCGGCGAGATCGAGTTCCGCGATGTCTGGTTCGCCTACGGCTCGACCGAAGAGGGGGAGCCGGACTGGGTGATCCGGGGGCTGAGCTTCCGCGTGGCGCCGGGCGAGAAGATCGCGATCGTCGGGCACACCGGTGCGGGCAAGACCACGATCATCAACCTGCTCATGCGGTTCTACGACCCGCAGCGGGGCGAGATCCTCCTCGACGGGGTCCCGATCGCCGAACTGCGCCAAAAGGAGCTGCGCAGCCGTATCGGCCTGGTGCTGCAGGACGTGTTCCTCTTCAGCGAGGACGTGCGATACAACATCCGCATGGGCGAGATGAGTATCACCGAAGAGGCGATCCGGCAGGCCGCCGCCGAGGTGGGGGCCACGGAGTTCGTGGAGCGGCTCCCCGAAGGCTACGACCAGCCGCTCAGCGAGCGCGGCTCCTCGCTCTCGGTCGGGGAGCGTCAGCTCCTCTCCTTCGCCCGCGCCCTCGCCTTCGATCCCCGCATCCTGGTCCTCGACGAGGCGACCTCGTCGGTCGACTCCGAGCTCGAGGCGCGGATCGACGAGGCCACGGTCCGCCTCATGGAGGGGCGCACCTGTCTGGTCATCGCCCACCGGCTCTCGACGGTCCAGGGCGCCGACCGGATCCTCCTGATGCACCACGGCGAGCTGGCCGAAGAGGGCACGCACGACGAGCTCCTCGCCGTGGGCGGACTCTATGCCCGGCTGCACGAGCTCCAGTTCTCGACCGTCTCGGGCGCGTCCGCTCCCGACGCCTCGGAGACCGTCGCCCGCTGACGCCCCGGGCGAATCCCGAGGGCTCCGTCGGGGTCGGGATCCCCCATGACCGATCCCGACCGCACCGTGACCGCCGGCCCCCCCGACGGGTGAGGGTGCGGTCGTATCAGCTCCGGCGCAGGGGGATGACCGGCAGGCCGATCCCCCACCGGATCGCCGCGAACCGGAGGCCGACGACCGTCACCATCCCGATCCCGGCCGAAAGCCCCTCCATGACGCCCAGCCCCATCAGGACCAGGTAGGCGGTGGCGCCCACGATCGCGGCGGTCGCGTAGAGCTCACCCTGCCGAAGGATGAGGGGCACCTGCGCCGAGAGGATGTCCCGGATCACTCCACCCACCACGCCGGTCGTGGTGCCCATGAGGACCACGATCACACCCGTGTAGCCCACCTCGACCGTGAGGCGGGCGCCGGCGATCACGAAGAACCCCAGGCCCAGGGCGTCAGCGACTGCCAGGGAGTTCTGCGGTGCCTCGCGGAATCGGGTGTAGATCACGGTCGCGATGGCGGCCACGAGCGCCATGTACAGATAGCCCGGCTCGGTGACCCAGACCACCGGATGGCGGTCGAGCAGCAGGTCCCGAACGGTTCCCCCGCCGAGCGCGGTCACCGCCGCGATCACCAGGACCCCGAGCAGGTCCATCTCCTTGCGCAGGGCGGCGAGCGCGCCGCTGATCGCGAAGACGCCGACCCCCAGCAGGTCGAGCAGGAGGAGGGCCGAAAGCTCAGTGGTCAACGGTCGGCCTCCCATGTCGATCGGCCGCCGGAACGACACGACCTCCGAAGCGGATCGGGGGCTCGCCCCCGGGGCCCCAGCCGTCGACGGGACGGAGCGCGCCTTCCGTGTATCGACCCGAGGCGTTCCAGAGAATCCAGTGGGGTATCCCGAGGTCCCCCACCGCCAGGATCTGTGCGCGCACCTCGGGCACCCCGTACGGCGGGTCGCCCAGGGTGAAGTCCTGAAGCCAGGGAATGATCTCCGCCGGGTCCTCCACATCGCGGTTGCGTCGGATCCCGTCTTCGACGGCCCGACGCACGATCTCGTAGGGGTGGGCGTTGGGGTGCTCGAAGCCGTAGGATCCCCGCCAGTAGTGCGAGGGATACACCATGGGGAGGAGAGCGTCGGTCACATCGGTCATGTCTTCCCAGAGCTGGCCGATCCCGACATCGGTGCGAGCCGCCGTCGCCATCCCGAACACGTCCGCCGTGACCGGCACGTCGAGGTCGGCGAGCCCTTCTCGGGTGTGGACCAGGAAGCCGCGCACCGCCTCGGACTTCGGGCGACCCTCGGCCCCGGGAAAGTGGGCGTGGGCCATCTCGGACGCGGGGCGGTCCGGAAAGCGTATGTAGTCCCACTGGATCTCGGGAAAGCCCAGCGCCACGGCCTCGCGCGCGATCTCGAGGTGGTAGTCCCAGAGACGTCGGTCCCACGGGTTCACCCAGCGATCCCCCTTGCCGTCGACCCAGGGCGCGCCGGTCGAGTCCTGCACCGCCATCTCCGGTCGTCGTTCGGCGAGCAGCGGATCCTTGAAGACGACGATCCGCGCGATCGGGTAGATGCCCTCGTCGGAGAGTCGGTCCAGGAGCACGGAAACGTCACGGATCCGGATCTCGTCGTCGGCCCCGATAACCCGTGCCAGGGGAACGTCGCTTGCATAGCTCAGGTAGCCCGTGGCGTCCTTCACATCGATCACCAGGGTGTTGATCTCGGTCCGGCGGGCAAGGTCCAGCGCGGCGTCGACTCGCGAGCGGGACCCCGCGCGCCAGGCGTTCAGATAGATCCCTCGAATCGAATCGGGGCGCACGGGGCGAGGGCGTTGAGAGCCAGCGGCGAGTGCACCCTCGCCGGCCGATGACCCCCCGGATGCCCGGGGCCCGTCCGCCGACGACTCCGGGGTGGAGCCCGGGGGGGCGGAGGGATGTTCCGGCGTTTCCGCGGAAACGTTCAGGCTCGCCTCGGTCTCGGATCCACACCCCGCGGCGACCAGCACCAGCACCAGCCACACGACAGCGCGTGGCAGCCACACGACCGCGAGCGGCGATCCGATGGTCCGGGCCCGGAGGACGGATCCCCGGAGACGTGCGGGCGCGGCCGCCGCCGGGACTCGGCGCATCAGTACTCCCGGAGGCTCGGATCGACCTCGTCGCGCCACGCCAGGACTCCCCCCTTCAGGTTCCAGATCTGTTCGAAGCCACGCTCCGCCAGGTGGCGGGCGGCCCACAGGCTTCGGGCCCCCGAGCGGCAGTAGAGCACGATCGGGTCCTCCGGGTCGAGCTCCCCGGTCCTCTCCAGGAACTCACCGACCGGGATCCGGTGCTGGTCCACCTCGGGCAGGTCGGCGATCTGCCGCTCGTGCGGATCGCGCACGTCGACCAGGACCAGGGGCTGCTCCTGATCCAGGCGAGCCTTGAGCTCGGTGGCCGTCATCTCGGGGATCTCCGGCCGGGACGGCCGAGCTCCCGGAGCCCGCGAGGCCGAGGCGGACGGGTCGGATGAGGACGAGTCCGGTGATGAAGGGCCGGATGAGGACGGACCGGAGGAACGGGAGCCGGAGGGATCGGCAGATGAGGTCACGGGAATTCCTTGGAGCTGCGAGTGTGAGAGATCAGTCGGTCCAGGATCCGCGCCGTGGCGCGGGAGGCCCCCTGGTGGGCTTCAATATACCGCCGGGCATGGGTGCCGGCGCGCATCCGGGCGGCGTCGGCCGCCTCGCCGTCGAGCCAGCGCCCAAGGGCGTCGACGAGCTGGGCCTCGTCTTCGACCGCACGGGCGGCCCCGACGGCCTGGAGCTCTCCGGCGGACCGGGCGTTGCGATGGTGCGGCCCGAAGAGCACCGGGACCCCGGCGGCGGCGGGCTCGAGCACCGAATGCAGCCCGTCGGTTCCGAACCCACCCCCCACGAAGGCGACGTCGCCGAGGGTGTAGAGTTCGGCGAGCACCCCGACCCGATCGACCACGACCGCATCGGCTCCGGGGGCGCCGTCCGCATCGCTCAGACGCACCGGGGTCCAGCCGTGCGCTCGGAGACGGGCCTCGAGGGGTACCAGATGGTCCGGGTCGGGCTCGTGAGGAGCGATGACGAGTCGCAGGGGGTGGCCCTCGCCCGAGAGGCGCTCGCGCAGTCGGGTCAGGGCCGGAATCAGCACCGCCTCGTCGGGCCCCCAGGTGGAGCCCGCGACCAGGGTTCGCTTCACGGCCGTCATGCGCTCGAAGACCCGCAGGTGGGGCGCCGCGGGATCGGTGTTCCGGATCCGCTCGAGCACCGAGTCCATGGCCGGATCGCCCGCCACCTCGACGCGATCGGACTTGACCCCGAGCTCGAGAAAGCGCGCCCCGTCCTCGGTCGAGATCGTGACCACTCGCTCGAGCACGCGAAAGCTGCGGCGCAGCAGGAGCCGACCCGGCCAGCTGAGTCTTCCGGCGTTCTCGGGCAGGGTCGCCGCCACCAGGACCACCGGAATCCCCCGGCTGCGGGCGGCGGCGGTGAGCCCGGGCCAGACCTCGGTCTTGGTGAAGACCAGCAGGTCGGGGCGCAGGGCGTCGAGGGTCGGGCCGACCTCGCTCTGGATGTCCCACGGCAGGTAGGCGGCCACATCCACCTCGAGCCGACGGGCCAGCCCCTCGGCCGAAGGCGAGAAGTACGAGAAGGCGGACTGCAGCTCCGGGCACTCCTCGCGCAGGGCCCGCAGGACGGCACGCGCCTGAAGGCCTTCGCCCACCGAAGGGGCATGGAACCACGCGAACGGCCTCCCCGGATCCCGCTCCGCTTCGGCCCAGCGACGAAAGGCCTCCCGATCCCGCCGACGGCCTTCGACCCCGCGACCCACCTTGCCCGAACCCCCGGCCACGAGCGGAGAGAGCCCTCGAAGCCCCCGGAGGGACAGGTCGTAGATGCGGCCGGAGATCGACATGCCCGGGAATAGAACCGCGGGCGGGGAGGGGTTCAAGGGAGACGCCGGCGGTGGCGCACCCCGCTCCCGTACGACGACGGGTGGAACCGACGGTGAAGTCTCGTGTCCTTCCCCCGAGGTGGGTCCCACCGCAGGGACGCTCGCTTCGCCCGAACAGGAGACTCGCCCGATGCACTTTCAGGCCACGGTTCGCTACGGGGGCTCGCGCTCCCGCTACCACATGGAAACGCTGCGCGCCGATGATCTGCGGGGGGCGCTGCTTTCGCTCGCCGACGGACTGCCCGACGAGGTCCTCGCCGACGGGGACCTGATCGAGATCCGGCCCGTGGTGGACCCCGAGGCCCGCGAGTACATGGGCGACGACGGGGGCTGATCCCGCGCGGACCCGGCGACCCACACTTCGAACCCACGACACGCACCACCGGAGGCACCATGGACGACGCCTGGATCATCTTCCTCGAAGAACTTCGCGACCGCGGCGAAAGCATCCCCGAACAGGAGGTGAATCGGGGAGAAGACATGGCCGAGGCGGTCCACGAGACGTTTCAGGCCACCACCGATCGCCTGCACCTGCAGGAGAACTGGAAGGAGAGCCGCGCGCTGCGGATCACGAAGGGCTTCGTGAAGATCGCGACCGCCTGGATCAAGGACGCCGAGGCCGAAGGGGTGATGGACTGGGACGACCTCGCCGAGCGCCTCGAGCTCTTCCAGCAGGACTGGGACTCCGAGTTCGGGACCTCGCTCGTGTGATGGACACCCGATGACGGCCATGCGGCGCGGCCTGCTCGTCGCGCTCCTACTCGGGCTGCCGACCCTCGCGGCCTGCAACCCGGTCTACGTGGCCCGGGCGGGGTGGGCGCAGGCTCACATCCTGGCTTCGCGCGAGCCCCTTCCGCAGCTCATGGCCGACCCCGCCACCGATCCCGTCAAGCGCGGAAAGCTCCGTCTCGCCTGGGACGCCCGCCACTTCGCCATCGAGGAGCTGGGCTTCCAGAACGCGGGAGACAGCTACACCTCGTACGCCGAGCTTCCGAGCGACACCCTGGCGATGGTGCTCTCGGCCGCGTATCGGGACCGGCTGGCCTTTCGCACCTGGTGGTTTCCGATCACCGGACACGTCCCCTACCGCGCCTATTTCAGTGTGGAAGCGGGCGAGCGGGCGCGTGACCGGATGGAGGCCGAGGGCTTTGACACCCACCTGCGCCCCACCGCCGCCTTCTCGACCCTCGGATGGTTCGCCGACCCCCTCTACTCGACGGTGCTCCGCCAGGACGAGGTGGGGGTGGTCGAGACGGTGCTCCACGAGCTGGCGCACAACCATCTCTTCCTGCCGGGCCAGGGTCGGTTCAACGAGTCGTACGCCACCTTCGCGGGCCATGCGGCGGCGATCGAGTTCTTCTGTCGGCGTGCGGGTGGCGGTCCCGACACCCTCAAGTGCCGGCGGGCGCAGGATCGCTGGGCCGACGCCCGCGACGTCTCGGACTTCACCATGCAGCTCGAAGCCGAGATCCGCGCGATCTACGCCCGCGACGAGCCGGACACCGAACGCACGATTGCGGAGCGGGACCGGGTATACGCCGAGGCGCAGTCCACCTTCCGCGACGAGGTCCAGCCCCGGCTGCGCGCCACCCGCTATCCGGCCTTCGCCGATCAGCGGCTGAACAACGCCACCCTTCTGGCCCGAACGCTCTACCTGCATCGCCTGCGCGACTTCCATTCACTCTGGGAGGCCCATGGGGGCGACCTGCGGGCGGTGATGGGCCACCTGCGGGAGCGGGCACCCGAATTCGACGACCCCTTCGAGGTGCTGGATGGTCTCGACCCCGGGGTCACTGCCCGCTGATCAGCACCATCTCGCCCGTGGGTGCCGGCTGGCCCGGAGCGGGCTCGATCGTCACGGCCAGAAGGTCGGCGCCGGCCACCGGATCGAGCGAATCGAGCTCGAGACGGGCGGGGCCCTCTTCGGTGGCCGTGAAGGTGCCCACACTGAAGGGCTCTCCGTCGCGGATCGCCCAGAGCTGGTAGAGCGACTCGGCGGTCAGGATCGGGAGGTCGAAGGCCAGGATCAGCGCCCGGCCCGTCTGCGGATCGACGAAGACTCGCGCGCGTGCGTCGGGGCGGGTTTCGGTTCCGGTCAGGCTGATCACCGACCCCGTGGGGGAGACGATCGTGCCCAGGTCCTCGCGGAGGGTGGCCAGCTCCTGGCGCAGGGTGTCGACCGCCTCGAGCTCCTGCTGCGCCTCTTCCAGCGCGGCGGTCCGCTCCGACAGATCGGACTGCAGGTTCACATTCCAGGCCCCGAGCACCACCGCTGCCACGATTGCGGCTGCCAGGAGGATGCTGCGCACCCACGGGTAGGGGGCGTCGGCGGGGCTGGGACGGTCGAGCCGGGAGTGCCCGATGTCCGGTCGCTCGTGCCCCGGACCCGAGGGGTCCCGTCGCGCGGCCCCCGCAGAGGCGGGCTCGGCCGGGGCGTCCTCCACGAGACTCGGGCCCGTGGGGGTGCTTCCGGCCCCGGAGCCTTCGGCGGACTCGCCCCGGCGTTCGGTTCCTGCACCCACTTCGGCCATCAGACGTTCGCGAAGCGCGGGCGGTGGATCCACGGGAGGAGCCGACAGGGCCAGCAGCCCCATCGCTTCCATCGTTCGGTCGAGGATCCGGCCCCCTTCCGCACCGCGTCGATCCAGCTCTTCCCGGAATGCGCGCAGCTCCTCCCCCTCCAATCCGGAGAGGAGAAACTCCTCGCACAGCTCCTGGAACCGGTCCGCCTCCACTTCAATCTCCTCCCATCGATTGTTCCCCCAGCTGCGGGCGAAGCACGTTCTCGAGGGTTGCCAGTGCGCCACGCACCCGCCCCTTCACGGTTCCCAGTGGTACCCCGGTGCGCTTCGCGATCTCCCGGTGCGACCAGCCCTCGAAGAATGCGGCCTGGATGGTTTCGCGCTGCGGCTCGGTGAGCGACTCCATCGCACCCTGCACCAACTCCCTCTGCTCCGACAGATCCGCCGCCCGGTCCGGCCGGGGCGTCGGATTCCCGAGCGGCTGGGCGGTGGGCCGAGCTTCGAGATCCGAGAGCGCCGAGCCGTACGATCGGTCCGAACGGGTGGCGTCGATCGCCCGACTCCGGGCCATCACCACGACCCATGACCAGGGGCTTCCCCGCTCCGGGTCGAAGGATCCCGCCTTGCGCCAGAGCTGAAGATACACCTCCTGCGCCACTTCCTCTGCCTGGGTCCGATCCTTCAGGATGCGCACGAGGAGCCCGAAGACCGACGCCGAGGTGGCATCATAGAACTCGGCGAAGGCACGCTCGTCCTGAGCGGCCATCCGCTGAATCCATGCTGCCAACTGCTCGGGCGAGGCCTGCGTCACGCAACGGCTCCCAGTTCGGTAGGTGGTTCATGGTGAGATACGTGCCGTTCCGGAATTCGGATCAGTCACACCATCTCGGTGACAGGGTTGAGTCGGGGACCCTTCGCACGGACCCGCCCCATTCCTTTGTACCAATCAAAATGAGCGTCGAGGGACGGAACGGCCAGAATGATCCGTCGAATGCGCCAGCGTCATCCCTCGAATGGGCCAGAGTTGCCCCCCGAACGGGCCAGGGCCCCTCTCCGAGTGGGACAAACTGACCGCATCGGAGGATGGGGGCAAGGGCTGCCCATCGGGAAAAAGGGGGCAGTTGCGAGTCGATGATCCACTTCGGACGTGACTCCGTACGTCGGGTGAAGAGGGCCGAGAAGCCCGAAGGCACGATCCCGATCACGGAGACTACAATGAAACGATTCGACGTCCGTTCCGACTCCCCACTTCCCAACCGGCGGGACTTCCTGAAACGCTCGGCGCTGGCCGGTGGGGTGATCGTCTTCGCCTCGGCCTGCTCCGATTCGGGGATCATGGACCCCGATCCCCAGGGCGCGACGTTCGGCTCGGGCAACGTGGCCGTCCTCAACTACGCCTACCTGCTCGAACAGCTCGAGGCCGCCTACTACATCGCGGTGGTCAACGACTTCTACCCGAACGCCACGAGCGAGGAGCGGTCGCTGCTCACCGACCTGCGCGACCATGAGGTCGCCCACCGGGACTTTCTGGCCGTTGCGCTGGGCAGCGCCGCACTCCCCGAGATCGAGTTCGACTTCTCGGCCGTCGACTTCGACAGCCGCACGAGCGTGCTCTCCTTCGCCCGGACCTTCGAGGACCTGGGGGTCTCGGCCTACAACGGCGCGGGCCGCCTGTTCACTACTGATGCCGACGGGGCCGCGCTCCTGACGATCGCCGGAAAGATCGTCTCGGTCGAAGCCCGTCATGCCGCGGCCGTCCGCTCGATGATCAGCTCCAACCCGCAGGCCTTCGCCGGCGCCGACGTGGTCGACGGCAACGGCCTCGATGTCCTTCGCCGTCCCGATCAGGTCCTGGCCGCCGCGGCCGACTTCGTCGTGACGCCGCTGGACCCGAGCGGGATCCCCAGCGCCTGACCCCACGATCGGATCGCCTCGGGACTCTCCCGCCGGAGTCCGATGCGCCCCGATCGATGCTCATCGAGCCACCGACTCGTCACTGATCCGCAACTGAACCCAGGAATACCGCCATGTCCAAGATCGAATCCCACGACACACCCGCGACCGACGCGGCGTTCGAACTCGAACCCGAGATCGTCGACCAGCTCACCACCCGCCGGAAGGCGCTCACCCGAGCAGGCCTGTGGGGAGTGGGAGCCGCGATCGCCTCGCTCCCCCTCGGGC
>SLBA01000041.1 GCA_007126575.1 Gemmatimonadota bacterium
CTCCGCCCCCCATCCCCGACCTTCTTGTCCGACCGCCAGAGTTCAGACGCGGGCATCCCCCCGACCTCTCCCCCGACCGCGCTCCCGGGGCGGGGCGCCGAGGCTGGCTCCTCCCCGCGTTCCGATCCATGGACCGATGCCGGGCTCCTCGGGCTGACCCTGATCTGGGGGGTCAACTTCTCGGTCGTGAAGTGGGCGCTCGACACCCTCGACCCCATGGCCTTCAACGCGCTGCGCTTCCCACTCGCCGCCCTCACGGTCTACGTCGTCCTGAGGATCGGGGGGAAAGTCCCGAGCCCACGACGCCGCGACCTCCCATGGATCCTCCTCCTGGGGCTCGTGGGCAACGCGGCGTATCAGCTGCTCTTCATCTACGCACTCGACCTGACCCGGGCCGGGAACGTCGCCCTCTTCCTCGCCACCACACCGGCCTGGGCCACCATCCTCTCGGGCATCGCGCGAGAGGGCACGCTGGACCGCCTCGCCATCGTCGGGGTCGGCTTCACCCTGGTGGGAATGATCCTGGTGGTGGTCGGGGGAGACGCGGAGCTCTCGCTGGGCGCCGACACCATCCGGGGCGACCTCCTGGCCGCCGGAGCGGCCTTCACCTGGGCGCTCTACACGGTGGGCTCTCGCCGCTACGTGCTCGAATACGGGAGCGTCCCCGTGACCTCGTGGACCCTCTGGACGGGGACCGTGGTGCTCGTGATCCTCGGGATCCCGGCACTCCTCGTCACCCCGCTCGTCTCGATCCCGATCGGCGTATGGAGTGCCGTGGCCTTCGCCGGTGTCATGGCGCTCGGTGTGGCCTACCTTCTCTGGTATCGGGGGGTCCGCCGGCTGGGAAGCGCACGCACGGCGACCTATTCGAACCTGATCCCCGTCGTGGCGCTCCTGACCGCGTGGGTTACCCTCGGAGAACGTCCCACCCTGCTTCAGGGGATCGGGGCCGCCGTCATCCTCTCGGGAGTGCTGATCGCCCGGCCCCCAGGGGGCCAGCGGCGTCGGATCCCCGGGTGAGGAGGATTTCGGGAAATTCGAAGTAGAGGATGCCCTCGTCACTCACATCCGATCGCACGCGAAAGCCGTCGTCGAGGGAAAGCAGGAGCCGTTCCGATGCGGGGAGCGTGAGGTCCAGTTCGGCGGCGACCTCGGTCGCGGTCAGTCGCCCACCGCGGTTCCGGGCGAGCAGGAGCACCCGCCGCTGCATACGCTGCATGAGGGCCTCGCGGCGCCGGTGCTGCGCCTTCCAGCCCCAGCCGAAGGTCGCCGCCCCCGTCAACCCCATCAGTCCGCCGATGAGGGCCGGCACTGCGTCGGCCTCGATCACGGCGACGCCCAGGAAGAAGATCGCGAAGAGGCCCACGAAGACCCCGCTGAACCGACGGATCATCCCGCTTCTCGGCAGTCCCTTCTCGGAGACGGGGTCGGAGAGGGGGGCGGTCGGCGACGCTTCCCGGCGGTTCGGACTCGCGGCGGCGCCTCCCGATCGCTCGCCGTTCCCCTGCCCGATCGGGGCGGGCGGTCCTCCGCCGAGCGGACGGGAGCGCTCCCACGACAGCCCACACGACGGGCACACCTGATCGTTTCGCTTGATCAGCCAGTAGACCAGGCCGCCGACCAGGTAGGTGAACAACGACGCGACCGTCAGGAGCGCGAGATTTCCGGCCCTGCGGAAGTAGGGAATCCCCTCGCCTCGAAACCCGCAGGCCGGGCAACTGCGCAACTGGGCGGGTGGATGCGGACGCGGGGCTTCGATCGCCGACCGGGTAGAGACCGGTTCGGTCAGACCGGCGCGGGCCGTCCCACACCGGGAACAGACCCGTTCGGCGTCATCGAGTGGAGTGCCGCAGGACCAGCAGTACATGGGTCTCGAGAGTCCGAGGTTCGGGAATTGTCAGAACGGCACGAGCGAACGCAGAGGGAATCCGGTGGGACCCCTCCCTGTCTCTACGCATTCGCGCCGGCGAAGATTCAGCACCCTCGAGCCGCGCTCATCGGATCACCCGCATCTCGAGGAGATCGAGGACCGGGTTTCCCGTCAACGCGGCCGCTCCGGTGCGCACCCGCCCGACGATCGAGAGCCGGTCCAGAGGGGTCATCCGCCGGGCGGCCTCGACTTCGGACGAGGCGATCGCCAGGTAGACGAAGGCACGGTCGGGGCCGGTCGACCGGGTGAGAAGGAAGGGCTCGCCCTCCTGAAAGTCCGCCCGCACGGCCTCGGCACGCTCCAGCGAGATGAACTGCAGCTCCATCTCGACGACCCGCCCCCGGTATCGCTCGGGATCCCCCGTCAGGTCGACGACCGAGATCCCGCGCATGACCGCCTCGGGTTCGTCGGCGTCATCCCCCGAGCGATCGGGGGCCCAGACCCATCCCTCCAGCCGCACCCGGGCCCAGTTTCCCTCCCGGCTGATCACCTGCATTGCGGATCCGGGCCGCGCCATCGCGAGGGTGTCTCCGTCGGGACCCGCGAGAATCGAGCTTCCCCCTGGAGCCGACTGCATCCAGGGATTCGCAGCCCCCTCGGGGGCGGGGGTCGGAGGGCCTCCCGCGGCCGGAGCCGGCTCGGGGAGCGGATCCGCCGGCTCGCCGGCCGGCGACGGGGTGCCCGACTCGGCGCTGAGCGAGGGGCTCCAGATCCACGCGGTCCGCTCCACTTCGACCCACCCCGGGATTCGCCCACGCTCCAGCAGGAGGGTCCCAGACCCGAGCCGTCCGATGATCGACCCCGATGGCTCCGCTCTCAGGTTCTCGCCCTCGTCGGCCGACACGATCAGGTCGAACTGCCCCTCGGTCCTCACCTGGAGCGAGGGGATCCAGACGAACCCGCCGAAGGTGATCTGC
The DNA here is from genome assembly GCA_007126575.1 of Gemmatimonadota bacterium. Taxonomy (GTDB): domain Bacteria; phylum Gemmatimonadota; class Gemmatimonadetes; order Longimicrobiales; family Gaopeijiaceae; genus SLBA01. The sequence continues at coordinate 2,848 of SLBA01000041.1, forward strand.
GACCACTGGCCCTCTGCGTCGACCACGGTGACGGGCGCACCGGCGTGAAGCTGGCCGATGATCAGACCGTTCGGTTCGGTGCGCACATTCTCTTCGGTGGCCACCGACGCCGTGGTCTGTGCCCCACCGGCCGTCGGCAGAACCGCCAGCCACAGCAGGCCCCAAAGGGGTGGAATGGTGAGCCGGCGTATCCACGCAGGCAGAGCTTCGGTCGGGTCCGATTGCATCGCAACCCCGGAGTCGAGGGGAAACAGAGGGGACGGGGCGGGTTATCACGTCTCGGCGCAGAGAGCGCCCGGGCATCCGCCCTGGTCCGAAAATCCGGACGCAGCCGTCCATGTGAAAATCTCTTCATCTGCGAGGTCCGAGTCAAACCGGGTTTGCTCCCCTCCTTGATCCGGTCCCCCCGCAACGGGTAGCTTCGAGCCTCGATGTCATTCGCCTCAACCCCGGTCCATACCCCACCCATGAGCCACCGACTCCCCTTCGTCGCCGGCGCCAGCCTCCTCCTGCTCCTCCTGATCGCACCGCAGGGCGAGGCTCAGACGATTCCCTCGCCCTACGAGTTCATCGACGAGCGCCAGGAGTATGGCCTGGTCGTCGGCATGGCACCCAGCCAGCGCGGCCAGCTCGACCTGGGTCCCGGCGGCGGCACGGTGTTCGGCGCCCGCTTCGGCCTGCATATCTCGGGCCCGCTGGGGCTCGAGGCGAACGCCTTCTTCCTCCCGACCGATCGTATGGTCCGGGTTCCCGGCGAGGAGTCCGGTATCGAGGACCTGGGCACCGCCGACGCGCTCATCGCCGGAATCGACGCCCGGATCCGGTTCTCGCTGACGGGCAACCGGACCTGGAACTCCCTCGCGCCCTACCTGACGGCGGGGGGCGGCGTAGCCTTCGATTTCGCGGGGCGCTCCGAAGTCGAGGCCGAAATCCCCGAGTCGGTCCGATTCTCCTTCGGGCCCTCCTTCCTGGGCGTACTGGGAACCGGCGTGCGCTGGCTTCCGACCGACCGGGTCACGGTCCGGGGCGAGATCGCCGTGAACTACTGGAAGAACGGCACCCCCGAGGCCTTCCTGCAGCGGGGTGAAGAGGCGATCGGTCAGCCGGTCCCCGAGCAGGAGTGGACCCCCGTCCGGATGCTGACGATCGGGTTGTCCTACCGGCGCTGACCCCCTGGCACCCATGTCGCATGGCCCGCCGCCCCCGAGACCCACGGCCCCCACGAGCCACTCGGACCCCACGATGTCGCGTCGCCGCGCACGCCACCTGGGTCGCCTGGGGCTATTGCTCGCCCTCCTCGTCTCGGGCTGTGCCATCCCGCACTGGCCGGTCGACGGCACCCTGACCTCAGCCTTCGGGATGCGCTTTCGCGGGATCCTGCCCTCGGTGCACCATGGCGTCGACCTGCGCGTTCCGACCGGAACCCCCGTGCGGACGATCCTCTCGGGGAACGTCCGGTACGCCGGCGTGATGCGCGGCTACGGGAACGTGATCTGGGTCGACCATCCCCGGGGGGTGCTCACGGTCTATGCGCACCTCGATCAGATCCAGGTGCGCACGGGCGACCGCGTCGAACGCGGCCAGGTGATCGGACTCAGCGGCGCCACGGGCGATGTGACCGGCCCCCATCTCCACTTCGAGGTGTGGAAGGGAGGCCGCCCGGTGGATCCGGTGGGCTTCCTCGGCACCCGCCCGTGACGCCCCGGGTCAGCTTCCTTCGCGCAGCGTGCGGATCTCCTCGGTGAGTCGCGGCAGGACCTCGAACAGGTCTCCCACGATCCCGTAGTCCGCCACCTTGAAGATCGGCGCGTCGGCATCGCGATTCACGGCCACGATCGTTCCGGCGGTCCGCATCCCGGCCAGGTGCTGGATCGCACCCGAGATCCCGATGGCGAAGTAGAGCTTGGGAGCCACGGTCTTTCCGGTCTGACCGACCTGCTCTCCATGCGGCCTCCAGCCGGCGTCGACCACCGCCCGCGACGCGCCCAGTCCGGCCCCGTCTCCCAGAGCGGCTCTCAGCTCCTCGAGAAGGGCCCAGTTCTCGGGATCCTTCATCCCCCGCCCCCCCGACACGACCACGCCCGCCTCGGCGACGTCCGGGACATCTCCCCCGGTCGCCTCGAACGACACGACCCGGGTCGGCCAGCTCGACGGGTCCTCGGTCATCTCGACCGTCTCGACCCGCCCCGCCCCGGCCTGATCCACCGGCTGGAAGACGTTGGGCCGGATCGAGACGAGGGCCGGTGTGGCGTCGATCGTCACCCGGGTGAAGGCCTTTCCGGCGTATACCGGCCGGATCGCGGTGACCGCTCCCCCCTCGAAGGTGAGCCCGGTGACATCTCCGGCCAGCGGCAGGTCCATCCGGGCCGCGACCCGTGGCGCCAGATCCTTGCCGAGCGCCGAGGCCGCGAAGAGCACCGACGAGTAGTCCCCCTCGCCCGCAATGCGGGCGACGACCGCGGGGTATCCGTCGGGGTGATAGTCGGCCAGCGCCTCGTGCTCGACGACCTTCACCACCTCGGCCCCGCCCTCTGCGAGCCCGTCCACGCTCGCTCCGATTCCCGGCCCCCCCAGGAGGAGGGCGTGGACCTCGCCCCCGGAGTCCCGGGCCAGCCCCACTGCGGCAGCGACCACCTCACGCGCGGTGCCCCGAAGCGCTCCATCCCTCTGTTCCACGACTGCGAGTACATTCGACATCTATCTGGCTCCTTCCTATCGATTCGAGTGCGACATCCCCGGGCCTCCGGGGCGGTGTCGATTCAGAGTGCGTTCGCTTCCTCTCGGAGCAGGCGGACGAGTTCGGGCACGGCATCGGCACCCTCGCCCACGATCTTCCCTCCGGTGCGCTCCGGGGGGAGCTCCATCGACTCGACGCGGAGTCGGGAGTCCGCCGTCTGGGCGGGCTTCGTCTCGAGGGGCTTGCGCTTCGCCGCCATGATTCCCTTCAGCGAGGCGTAGCGGGGCTCGAACTCCCCCTTCGTGATCGTCACGACGGCCGGCAGGGGAAGCTCCACCACCTCGGTCCCCCCCTCGACCTCTCGTCGACAGGTGACCTTGTCGCCGTTCAGCTCGAAGCTCGAGACCGCCGTGGCGCAGGGTCGTCCGAGGAGGATGGCGAGCATGGGGCCCACCTGCTGCTGATCGTCGTCGGCCGCCTTCACGCCCAGGAGGACGAGGGGCGCGTCGGCTGCCTCGATCTCGGCCGCGAGCGCTCGCGCCGTCGCGAGCCCGTCCGGGGTGACCTCACCCTCGAGGAGGACGGCGCGGTCGGCACCCATGGCCAGGGCGCTGCGCAGGGCATCCTGCGCCTGGGCATCTCCCAGGGTGAGGGCCGTGACCTCGCCCTCGCCCGCCGCTTCCTTCAGGCGAAGCGCCGCCTCGATCGCGAATTCGTCGTAGGGGCTGACCACGAACTTCACCCCGTCGGGATCGATGGACTGACCATCCGCTCCGACCCGGATCCGGGTCTCGGTGTCAGGGACTCGCTTCACACAGACAAAGATGTTCACCGAAGAACTCCAACGTTCAGGGTTTGTCTTGATTTCGAATGACCGGGGATTCCGACGGATCGCCGTCCCGGATCACCGCGACGGGTCGCTGCCGCCCCGCCCCGGTGGTGCCCCGGGGATCGGCCCGGACTCCGGGACCGACGCCTACCCCCGTCCACGGCCCGCGATCCTGCCCGGCGCATCCGCGCCGTCATCCCACGCCCAGCCCCACGAGCGCAAAGCCGAGCACCGCGATCAGGGCTGCGATCGAGGCGTAGGGGAGCTGGGTGCGCACGTGGTCGATGTGATCGGTGGCCGAGGCCATCGACGAGATGATCGTGGTGTCGGAGATGGGCGAGGAATGGTCCCCGAAGATCCCGCCCGAGAGCACGGCCGCGACGAAGGGCGACAGGGGCCACCCCATCGTCATGGCGGCGGGCACCGCGATCGGGAGCATGATGGCGAAGGTCCCCCAGCTCGTCCCGGTCGAGAAGGCGATCCCGGCCGAGACGAGGAAGATCAGGGGCAGGAACACGACCGGAGGCAGGAGCCCCTCGGTGACCTGGGCCACGTACGCTCCCGTCCCCAGCGCGCCGGCCACGTCCCCAAGCGCCAGGGCGAGCAGGAGGATCAGCGCGAGGGGCACCAGCCCCCCCGCCCCCTTGAGCCCCACACGCGTAAGCTCGTCGATCGTGCTCGCCCTCTGCGAGAGCATCAGGATCCAGCTGGAGGCGAGGGCGGCCATCACGGCCCAGAGCACCGAGGTCGCACCCGAGCCGGCCCGCAGATCGCCGTCTCCCGTGATCCAGAGTCCCACCGGCATCATGAGCACCATCACGACGATCGGAATGATCATGTTCCGGGCCCGGGGAGGGATCCGGTCGTCGGGCTCCGGCGAGAGGATCGCCTCGTCGATCATCGGCTGGGCGTCGGGCCAGAGCACCTCGCCCTCCTGCGTCCGTTTTTCGGCCCGCTTCATCGGCCCCAGGTCGATATTCCAGATGATCACGACCAGCGCCAGGAAGAGCGCCGCGAGCGCGTAGAAGTTCAGCGGGATCGAGCCCACGAAGACGCCCAGCGGGTCCTCGACCCCGAGTGAATCGAGGATCCCGAGGTTGTAGGCGCCCCATGCGTTCAGCGGAATCAGGATGCAGACCGCCGCCGACGTCGTGTCGATGATGTACGCCAGCTTCTCGCGCGAAATCCGGTAGCGGTCGAAGAGGGGTCTCGAAACCGAGCCGGCCACCAGGACGGTGATGTTCGACTCGATGAAGATCACCACCCCCGTCACCCAGGCCAGGAGCTGTGCCCGGCGGGGGGTATTCACCCACTCGCGGGTCTCGAGGAAGTGCACGAACCCCCGCACCCCTCCCGAGGTCTCGATCGTCGCGATCAGTGCGCCGATCACGAGGGTGAAGAGGATCACGTTCGCATTGCCCGCGCTCGCGAGCACCGCGACGCTCTGCTCGATCGCCACCGCCAACCCCGACAGGGGGTTCCACCCCTCGACGATCATCCAGCCCATCCAGACGCCCGCGGCGAGGGATAGATAGACCTGCCGGGTCCAGATGGCCAGCACGATGGCGATGACGGGAGGGAGGGTCGAGACCCAGGTTGGATCGCTCACGCGGACTCCGTCGTCGAGGCCGATCGCCGAACCGATCGATTCGGCCGGTGAATCCAGCGGAGCTCGGGGGGAAGAGTCCGGGGGTCCGCGGGTGCGGCCTTCCCGTCCGAGAGGTCGGGGTGGCCCTCGATGAAGTAGCGGAGCGGCCACCGCTCTGCCCTCCGGATCCCGACCCGACCCGACACGCCGACCTGCCCTTCATCGGGTGCATCGCCCGCCTCCATCCAGAGCGGGGGGCCATCGAGTCGGTGGCCGTCGTGCGTGCCATCGAGTCCCATGGCCTGGCAGAGGCGCGCCGGGCCCGACACGAGATCGCGCGAGCGCCCGCGTCGGTCCACCATCACCTCCCGGCCCTCGAGCGGTTCGAGTGCGCGCACGAGCACGGCCCCCGGCTCACCGGGAGCGCCCGCCGCCACGTTGAAGCACCAGTGCATCCCATAGGTGAAGTACAGATAGGCCGTCCCTCCCCCTTCGAACATCGACGCGTTGCGCCTGGTCCGTCCGGCTCGGGTCGCCGCATGCGAGGCCGGATCGTCCGGGCCCAGGTACGCTTCGGTTTCGATCACCCTGCCCGACGTCCGGCCCCCCCCGGCCTCCGACACGAGCCGCCACCCCAGCATCCGACGCGCGAGCGTCGGTGCCGGGACGGCGAATCGCTCCATCCGGATCGCGGGAGCCAGCGTCAGGAGCGGCTGCGAGTCCGGCGTCCGCTCCGACGGCGGCCGGCCGAGCTGCTCTTCGGGGCCTCCGACTCTCCACCCGCACCGGACCCACCGGACCCGCCGGACCCGCTCGATCCGCTCGCCCCGCCGGACTCCCGGCCGATCCTCGAGCTTCTTCGCTCGTAGTCGGCGGCCCACTCCTCGAGCACCTTCTCGGCCCGGGCCGGCGTGAGGAGCTTCTTCACCCGGTCCGGATCGGACTGCAGCGTCGGGAAGAGGGCGTCGCCCAGCTCATCGATCAGGGTCTCGGCGGTCTTCTTCCCGACCCCCTTGTACGAATTCGCCAGGTACTTGATCACACTGTCGCGGTCGGTCGGGAGGCGGAGCGCCTGCACATCGATCGCCTCCGACGATCCGGGCGACGGGGCATGCGAGCTCTGGTCGGAGGTGCCTCGGGAGTCCGTATCGGACTCGTGCTCTTCCTCCGAGGTGACCGGACCCGAGGTGATCATCCCCGTATGAATGGTCTCCGACGACGAGGCCCCGGAGATGTCACCCGTGGACGCGGACTTCGAGGTGGAGGTCGACGGCGAACCGACGGTCTGTCCCTCGAAGAGCGGCGGGGGCTCGTCCTTGCCGCCCCGTCGCCGACTCTGGGTACGCGGGCGCAGGCGCCCAGCCGACGTGTCGGAGTCTCGCGAGGAGGCCTCCTTCTCTTTCCGCACGGGGGCATCGGGCGTCGGGCTGGTACGCGCCGTGGGCTCCGTCGACTCCGCGGCAGGGGAGCGATCCTCTCTTCTGGCGGTGTCCGGAGCGCCGGCCGCGGCCTTCGATCCCTCGACCGGACTCTTCGCCCCGATCGCCACCTCGTAGTTCCCGTTCGGTCCCTTCCGCAGATCGACCACATCGTGCTCGTCGGCCTGCATCAGGAACTTCGAGAACTTCGGGAAGCCCAGCTCGGCTTCGTCCCACGACCCCTGGATCGCCAGCATCCGGCGCTTCACGTCGGAGTCGCGAATCGCGTCGCCTTCCTGGTCCTCGAGTAGATCCGAGATCGCCTCGACCAGGAGCTCGTACGAGGGCTGGAGCGCCGCGGGATCCGATGTCGGCGGCTCCGCGCTCGACGAGCTGGAGCGTCCGCCTCTGCGATCGTCGCTGCGGCGCGAGGGGCCTCGCGACGGCCGGTCATCCCGGCTGCTGCGCCCTCCCCGGCCCGACGAGTCGGACGAGCCGCGCGAGTCGCTCTCGGCCGCGCCTCCGCCGCCTCCGGTACCGTCCGAGATCTCGTACTGGCCGTTCTCGAGCTTCCTCAGACGGAGCAGCCCCTTCTGGGCCGCTTCCGTGATGAAGCGCGAGAACTTGCTGAAGCCGAGGCTCTTCTCGTCGAACGAGGAGTCCAGCTCGAGCATCACCTGCTTCAGCCGGTCGGATCGCATCACGTCCTTGCGACGCTTCATCTGGTCGACCGCCTTCTCGACCAGGACCCAGGGATCCAGGCCGGTCCGATCTCCCCCCGACCCCGACTTTCGCAGCCCGGTCAGGGCCGTGTACGAGTAGTATTCGTCGCAGTTCTGAACCAGGATGTCCGACGAGGACTCCTGGATCCCGACCCCGATCACGTATTTCCCGTACTCCTTCAGCTTCAGGACCAGCGACGAGAAGTCGCTGTCACCGGTGAGCAGGATGTAGGTCCCGATCTCGGGCCGGGTGAAGACGAGCTCCATCCCGTCGATCGCCATCCGGATGTCGGTCGCGTTCTTCTTCGAGCTCCCGTAGGCGGGCGCGAAGATCAGATCGATCGAGGCCTCGGAGAGGGGCACGATGTACTGCGGGTATCGGCGCCAGTCCGCATAGGCACGCTGGACCGTGACCTTGCCCTTGATGATGTCGGAACGGAGGAGACTCTTGAGTTCTTTCGAGAGGTCGCTTCGCATCCCCATCGTGACGTTGTCGAAGTCGATGAGAAGTGCGGCGTTCGGCGCAGCCGAGGGAAGGGCCGCGCTGGGCGCCCCTTCGCTGTGGGGCGCACGGATGTACGGAATGTTCATGGATTCCTGACTTGAGATTCGCAGCGGGGAAGGACGGTCGTCTGCGAAACCTCCCCTCCCGACCCCCGCAGTTCCCCGGTCCGGCCGGGAATGCTGTCGAGGGGAGGGTCGTGGGAAGCCTCCTCGCCCGTCAATCCCGGGTCGATCTCTCCGACGCGAATCGGCGGAGTAGTTCGACCCTTCGAGTTTTTCCGGTCCCGGTCATCGGGAGCGCCTCCATGAATTCGATCCGGTCCGGGACCTTGTACGCCGCGAGGATCTCACGGCACCAGTCCCTCAACTCCGAATCGGTCACGATGGCACCCTCCACGGGGACCACTGCGGCACAGATCGCCTCTCCGAGAAGTTCCTCCTGAACCCCGACCACCGCCGCATCGTGAACCGCGGGATGGGCATGGAGGCGATCTTCCACCTCCTTCGGATAGACATTGTAACCACTTCGAATGATAACGTCTTTGCGACGACCCACCAAATGCACGAAACCCTCCTCGTCGAGGATTCCCAGATCGCCGGTCCGGAAGAAGCCGTCGGGACCGAAGCTGTCGCGCGTCTCGTTCGGCTGCCGGTAGTATCCGTGCATGACGGCGGGCCCCCGGATCGCGATCTCGCCGAGCGATTCCACGGGAAGCGCGTCGCCATTTTCCTCGAGCACCCGGATCTCCATCCCCGCCACCGGATACCCGGTCGTCATCCTCCGCCGCTCGGGCTCGAGCCCCGGGGGGGTGAGGGCGACCACCGACGAGGTCTCGGTCAGCGAGTAGGCGACGAGGAGCTCCGGACAGAGCTCCGCCTCGACACGCCGAAAGAGAGCCTCCGGCATCGGGGCCCCCGCCACGAGCCCCCGCCGCACCGACGAGATGTCGCGGGCCTCCTCGCGCTGCACCCGCAGCTCCTCGGCAAAGACCGTGGGCACCCCGTAGTGGATCGTCACCCGGTGCTCCTCGATCAGATCGAGGGCCCCCGCGGCGTCGAACTCCTCCTGAAGGACCAGGGTGCTCCCCGCCAGCGCGCACCCCAGGATCCCCGGGCCCAGCCCGAAGACGTGGAAGAGCGCGGTGACCCCGAACACGCGGTCGTCCCGCTCCAGCCCCAGGGCCTCGGCCGTGGCGCCCGCAGCGTGAATCAGGTTCCGATGGGTGAGTTCGACTCCCTTGGGCTTTCCCGTGGTTCCCGACGTGTACACGATCGCAAGGAGGGCTTCCGAGGGCTCAATCCGGATCTCGGGCAGCGTCCGGCCCTGACCGGCGGACACCAGGTCCTCGAACTGAAAGATCCGATCATCGTACCAGAGATCCTCTTCCCCCACCGTGACCAGGTACTGGAGTTCGGGCAGACGGGGCAGAAGGTCCTCGAAGAGTTGCAGATAGTCGACCCCGTGGAAGCTCTCGACCGTCACGGCCGCCACCGCCTCCGAATGCCGAAGGAGGTAGCGGATCTCGGACTCCGCCAACCGCGGGTTGATCGGCACCGCCACGACCCCGAGCCGCGCGAGGGCGAAGAAGGCCACGACGAATTCCGGACACCCCGGAAGGAGGATCGCGACCCGGTCCCCACGCTCGACCCCGAGCCCCGCCAGCGAGGCCGCGAGTGCGTCCGCCTCGGTGCGAATGCGTTGGAAGGAGAAGGCACCCTCTCCCTCGACGATCAGGAAATCCCGGGCCGGTGCGTCGGTGGCGGTGAGCGCCAGAATCTGCGATACCGACAGCCCTGCAGCGCGCTCAAGGAGCGCCATGAAACCTCCTTCGGCATTCGGTGGGGCTGGGATGGGAGGGGCGGGCCGATAGGATAGGCGACCGAGTCGAAGAGGTCAAACCCCCCTCCCCCGGGTCCCGCGAAGGACCGCGCGAACCATCTCGTCGTCGACCTCGCGGCTCCATCCACCTTCGGGACGGGCCGCGCCGACCCCCCTCAACAACACGTAGCGGACCGCCCCCCCGCGCGCCTTCTTGTCCCGCGCCGCATGCTCCATGAGTTCGTCGACCCGCGTCTCGTCGGCCTGCTCGGCCTCGGGCTCGAGCTCTAGCCGGCGCACCCCCTCGGCGATCCGGTCGGCGGTTCCGCCCCGGGTCACACCCAGCCGCTCCCCGAGCCGGGCTTCGAGCACCATCCCCTGCGCCACGGCCGATCCATGCGGCAGCCGGTAGCCCGACGCCGCCTCGAGGGCGTGGCCGAGGGTGTGTCCGAAGTTGAGGATCTGGCGCAGTCCCCCCTCCCGCTCGTCCAGGCTCACCACCCTCGACTTCAGCTCGACCGAACGCAGGACCGCGCGGAAGGTGGCGTCGGGATCACCGTCGAGGAGGAGATCGGCCTCCGAGCAAAGCGTCTCGAAGTAGGCCACGTCGAGGATCGCGCCGTGCTTCAGCGCCTCGACCAGCCCCTGTGCCCGCTCCCGGCGGGGAAGGGTCCCGGTCAGCTCCACGTCGACGAGCACGAACCGGGGGGGATGGAAGGCGCCCACCAGGTTCTTTCCTCCGGGGAGGTCGATCCCGGTCTTTCCACCCACCGCGGAATCGATCATCGCCACGAGCGAGGTCGGGATCTGTACCACCGGAATTCCCCGCATGTACGTCGCGGCCACGAATCCGGCGAGGTCACCGGTGACACCCCCGCCGAGCGCGATCACGCAGCCGTCACGGCCCACCCCCCGCTCGAGGAGCGCGTCGGTGAGCGCGGCCCACTCCGCTCGGTTCTTGCTCTGCTCCCCATGCGGGAAGGTGTGCAGCGACACCGGGGCGATCCCGTCGAGAAGCCCACGGACACGATCTCCGTAGAGTTCGGCCACCCGATCATCGCTGATAATCGCGAGGTGGGCCGGGTCTGCGCCTCCCGAGACGTGCTCCCGCACGAGCGTCGGCAGCTCCTCGAGCACGCCCCGTCCGACCCGCACGGGATACCGCCCCGAGCCCTCGGTCTCGACGATCACCTGGCGAGCCTCTCCGTTCCCGCTCACGAACCGACTCCCCGATCCACGGCACTCCGACCGACGACGCCCCGGCTCATTGGGAGACCACCGGAAGGGGAGGGTCGGCAAGGGGCCCGATCCGATCGAGCGGAGCCCTCAGGACCTCGGCGGAGACCACGGTCCGCAGGGGACGGCCGCTTTCCGGATCGATGCCGTCGGGCCAGATCTCGAGCAGGGGGCGGGCCACGAAGGGGCGTCGGTGCCAGCGCGGGTGCGGCAGGATCAACCCGGGTTCGCTGCGGAGCTGGTCCCCGTGGAAGACGAGATCCAGGTCGAGCGTTCGCGGCTCACCACCGCCCGCGCGACGCTCCCGCCCCATCCTCCGCTCGATCCGAAGGAGCTCCTCGAGGAGCGCTCGGGGTTCGAGCGTGGTCCACCCGACGAGCACGAGGTTCAGGTAGTCGTTCTGGTCCGCTCCACCCTCGGGCGGAGTTTCGACCACGTCGGACACCACCTCGAGCTCCACGACCCTCGAGAGCTCGGTCACCCCCGCCCTCAGGTGGGCCATCCGGTCGCCCAGATTCGACCCCGCGGCGACGACGACACGGGTCCGTCCCGTCATCGGTTCCCTTCGGCGTCCGGGGGCGCGTCGTCGACCCCGTGGGCTCGGCCCGTCGCCGACGCCGGGGCGCGCCCGTAGCGGTCCCGGACCCGAATCACGTCGTCGAGCTCGGGGGTCGATGCCTCGAGGATCACCACGTCGGTGAGGGCCTCCATCCAGTGATACACCCCGGGCTCGATCCGGAGCGCCTGGCCCTCGCGGAATTCCACGTCCTCGAGGGCGTCCAGACCCGGCCCGACCCGCATCCTCAGTTCACCCGAGAGCAGGTAGAGGGTCTCGTCCTTCTCCTCGTGGAACTGGAGCGAGAGGGAGTGCCCTGAGCGCACGTGCAGGCTCTTGCCCGCGTAGAGCGCCGTGTGCGCCCAGATGATCTCGTGCCCCCACGGCTTGTCGACCCGATGGGGCGCGTGGGGTCGGGGCCCGCCAGCCTCCCGTCCCTCCCGGAGTCGGGATTCGGGAGCCGCGAGGCGCCCTCCCCGATCCGAAGGGGGACCCGAGTCTCCGGCCCCGGTCTGCGCTTCGGTCATCGAGGAAGCGCCCAGTAGCCACCGAAGGAGACCATGCGAGGGGCCCGGTCGTAGCCGAAGCGCAGGAGGACGTTCTGCCCCGCCTTGATCACGGCCGACCCGTGCAGGCTCAGCTCCCAGCCCGACGCTTCCTCGTTCGTCACGTAATACCACTGCGTCGGGGTCACGCCGGTCTCGGTGGTGTCGAACTCGTCGATCGCAGATCGATTCGCGGCCCCCGCGCCCAGGATCACGGCGAAGTCGCCGGTGAGGGGTCGGATCACCCCGAGATTGACGACCATCCACTCGTCGTGACGGGTGTTGCGTTCGGGACCGGAGCGGAGGGGCGTGTCGTTCGGTCGGTTCTCCATGACCCAGGCCGTGGTCCATTCATCGATGTAGGAGGGACTCCCCTTGATCGTTTCGTGGCCCATCTTGAAATCGACGACCGCCCCGAAACCTCCGTCGCTGAAGAGGTGGAAGACACTGGCGCCAAGGAGCATGTCGGGGGCCGAGGCGGCATATCCGACCCCGGTGCGCATACCGAGGTTGAGGTCCCTCTCCGCCGCAAGCTGCGCCTCGGCTGCGGTCGGTGCGATCAGGATCGTGGCGGCCAGGAGAGAAAGAAGCATCGAACCAGTGGGACGGAGCATGAGCACCTCGCTGGGTTGGGCTCGGGGTGAGCGGGAACGAACGGCTGCGTCGGGATGTTACACCTAAGATCGAAGAATGGGGGCCCCGGGCCAAGAGCCTTTCGCTCGCACGCGCCCCCGCAGGGCCCGTGCGCGGCCGATCGGACTCGAGCCTGCGGACCGGCCGTCAGCGAACCTTGCAGGCTTCGAGTCCCGTAGAGACCTTTCCGTGGAATACCGACGCCCGGAGCGCAGCCTCCGGATCCTCAACCTCCGCTCGCGACGCGACATGCACCTTCTCGTTCACCTCAGCCTCAGCCTCGCGCTCGCCGCCGTCGCGACCGTGTCGGTCCGCGCGACGCCGGCCGTGGCTCAGGTGGAACGGGGAGCGGTCGAGGGGCAGGTCGTCGACGAGGACAGCGGCCTTGGAATTCCCGTGGTCCGGGTCGAGATCCTCGATCCCGAGGGGCGGATCGTCGCGTCGACCTCGACGGACTCCGACGGTCGCTTTCGCGTCGAAGAGCTGGCCGAGGGCCCGATCCGGCTTCGTGCGGAGCGGATCGGGTACGCGTCGACGTCGCGCGAGGAACGGATCGTCGGTGGCGAGACGCTGGTCCTCACACTCCGGATGCCCTCCGAAGTGCTCACCCTCGCTCCCTTCGAGGTGGGGGCGCGCGCCCTGGCCCGCCCCGCGGAGCTCGAGGGATTCCAGGAACGGGCCTCGAGGGGCGTCGGAGGCACCCACATCACGCGGCGGGAGATCGACCTTCGCTCCCCGGGGCGGATCTCGGATCTCCTGGTCGGCGTGCCGGGCCTGCGGATCTCGGAGTCCCCCTCGTTGGGCCGATCCAACCGGCGGGTGAGCCTGGCCTGGTCGCTTCCCGGTCAGGCCGGGGGCCGATGCCCGGTGCAGCTGTTCGTGAACGGCGTCCCCGCGCGGGACCTCGGTCGGCTCGACGGACCGGGGGCGATGGGGGCCACCGACGGGGTCTCCGTCGACCACCTCGCCCACCCGTCCGCCCTCGAGGGGATCGAAATCTACACCGACCTCGCCTCGGTTCCCGCGGAGTTCCTGACGCCCGACGCGGGCTGCGGGGTCATTGCCCTCTGGACCCGTCTGCAATCAAGATAAGAGGGGATCCAGCCCCCGGGCACGGTGTATCCCCTCGTGATCACATTCCCCCGGGGTCCTTCTCGGCAGTTCCCAGGACACAGGTATGGCCAGGACATTCAGCGACAGATTGAAAGGGGGACTCGCCACGTCGTGGACCGCCACGCGGACCGCGCTTCGGCTCCCGGTCGTCTGGGTACCCCTCCTCTTCGTGACCGCGGGGGTGATCGGCTTCTCGTGGGGAGCGTGGAAGAACCTCTGCGTCGACTGCCCGTCGATCGCCCAGATCCACACCTGGGAGCCCCAGCAGACCTCCAAGGTCCTCGACCGCGAGGGCCGCCTGATCACCGAGCTCGGGATCCAGCGTCGCACCCCGATTTCGATCGACGCCCTTCCCGACCACGTCCCCCAGGCCTTCGTAGCGATCGAGGACCGTCGATTCTACCGACATCCGGGATTCGACCTGAGGGGCATCTCGCGGGCAGTGATCCTGCGAGCCATCCCGGGCCCGCTGGTTCGCCTGACCGGCCGCTCCCTGCGCTCCGGTGGCGGAAGCACGATCACCCAGCAGCTCGCCCGCAACATGTGGGAGGAGATCGGCTTCGAGGTCTCGGTCGAGCGGAAGCTCAAGGAGCTGCAGGTCGCACTCGAACTCGAACGGGCCTACTCGAAGGACCAGATCCTCGAGGCCTACATGAACCAGATCAACCTGGGGTACGGGATCTGGGGAATCCAGACGGCCTCGAGGCACTACTTCGGGAAGAACGCGGTCGACATCAATCCGGCCGAGGCCGCGCTTCTGGCCGCGATCGCGAACAACCCCGGTGGATATTCGCCCTTCCTTCGCCCGGAGCGCTCCCAGAATCGGCGCGACCACGTGTTGCGCCGCATGGCGGTCGAAAACTTCATTTCGAACGACGAGATGCGAAGCTGGCAGGCCGTTCCCCTGCCCACGCAGCGTGCGCAGGGGACCACGACCACGGCCCCCTTCTTCACCGAGTGGGTCCGGCAGGAGGCGCAATCCCGCTTCGGAAGCCAGCTGTACACCGGAGGACTCACCATCTACACGACCCTCGACCTCGAGATGCAGGGGCTGGCCGAAGAGGCCATGACCACCGGCTTCGAGCGGATCGAGGGCCGGCCGAATTTCCCGCACCCCACCTACGCCGAGTACATGGAGGACCCCGACTCCTTCGGCTCCGGCGCGCCCCCATTCCTGCAGGGGCTCTTCGTGGTCACCGACCCGCACACGGGGCAGGTACTCTCGCTGGTCGGAGGCCGGGACTTCTCGCAGTCGGAGTTCAACCGGGTGCTCCAGGCGCGCCGCCAGCCGGGCTCCGCCTTCAAGGCGATCGTTTACGCGGCCGCACTCGAGAGCGGGATCCCGGCGTCGCAGATCATCACCGACTCTCCCGTCATCCGGCGCGAAGCGGATGGAAGCGAGTGGCGTCCCTCGAACTTCGACCCCGAGTTCGAGGGCGACGTCACCCTTCGATACGCCTTCCGGCGCTCGATCAACACGGTGGCGATCAAGCTGGCCGACGAAGAGGTGGGGCTCGAGACGGTCGCGCAGATGGCCCGGCGACTCGGAATCCAGTCCGCGATCCCCCGCGTCCCCTCGATGGCGATCGGTTCCGCCGACCTCCTCCCGATCGAGATGGCCGAGGCCTACTCGGCCTTCGCCACGCTCGGCACCAAGGTCCGGCCCTTTCCGATCCTGAGGGTCGAGAGCGCCGAGGGCGATACCCTCTGGACGCCGCAGCCCGACCGCATCGAAGTCATGGACGAGCACACGGCCCGTCTCATGGTCAGTCTCCTGGAAGACGTCGTCGATCGGGGCACCGGAAACCTGGGGGTCCGCAGCGAGGCCTTCGGTCACCTTCCCTACGAGATCCCGGCCGCGGGAAAGACCGGGACCACCAACAACTCGACGGACGTCTGGTTCGTGGGCTTCACCCCCACGCTGCAGGGGGCGGTCTGGTTCGGACTCGACCAGCCCGCTCGGATCTACACCGGGGCCACCGGTGGGCGCGATGCGGCCCCGGTCTGGGGTGAGTTCATGCGGCGCGTGTACATGGGAGACGGCGAGGCGAACGGAGAAGGCCGAGGGCCGCTCATGCCGATGCCCGATCCCTGGCCCCTCGACGGGCTGACCACCCGAGAGGTCGACGAAAAGACGGGACTGCTCGCATCGCAGTGGTGCCCGGCGGACCGACGATATTTCGAATACTATCTACCCGGCACCGAGCCCACGGAACCCTGTGACGATTCGGCCGCCGGCCGAACCCAGCCGAGATGGCCATGGCAATGAACGAGCTCGCGGTCACCTACACCTTCCCATCGTCGCACCACGCGCTCTGGGCAGAAGATGTCGCCAGGGAAATGGACATCGCGGTCGAGATGGGGTCCGCTCCGGCCGAGAGCCGCTCGAAGTGCGGGCTGGCCCTGCGGGTGGGGGGAGACCAGGTGGAGGAGCTCGAGACCGCCTTCCGGACCGAGGGAATCGACTTTCAGCGCTGGAGCGGCTGAACCCCGTCCGCGGTCACGCGGTGGGAGAGAAGCGGACGAACGGGTTCGTCGCTCTCCATCTCGACGGCCTCGAGGATCGCACGCACGGCGGCGCGCGCCTCGTCCCGCGTGCGAGCATGCACCCGGGCGATCCGATCCCCGGGGTCGAGGCTCCGACCCGGAGGCGCGATCCGGTCGATCCCCACCCCCGGATGGATCTCCTGGCCCAGCCGGGTCCGGCCCCCTCCGAGCTCCACCACGACCTCGCCGATCCGGCGGGGCTCGATC
>SLBA01000172.1 GCA_007126575.1 Gemmatimonadota bacterium
ACCCGCCTGCTCATCCAGCTCAACGACGGCGACGACACCGCGCTCGACCGCATCTTCCCCCTCGTGATCGACGAGCTGAAGCGGATCGCGAGCAACCACCTGCGCAGGGAGCGGGCCGGCCACACCCTGAACACGACCGCCCTCGTCCACGAGTCGTACCTGAGCCTGGTGGGCTCTGACCCCGGTCCCTGCCGGAGCCGATCCCACTTCTTCGCGCTGGCCTCGCGGGCGATGCGCCACCTCCTGATCGACCACGCCCGACGCCGATCTGCCGAGAAGCGGGGGGGCGGGATCGACCCGGTCACCCTGCAGCCACGCATGGCGGTCGCCGAGGAGCATCCGATCGAGATGCTCGACCTCGCCTCGGCCATGGAGCGCCTTGCCGCCCTCGACCCCAGACTCGAGCAGGTCGTCGAATGCAAGGTCTTCGGGGGGATGACCGCCTCGGAGATCGCCGAAGCCCTCGACGTGAGCACCCGCACGGTCGAGCGCGACTGGGCCCGGGCTCGCGCCTACCTCTACCGCGATCTGCGGACCGACGGACGGCGGGCCGGCGACCCGGACCCCAACTGACTGCGATGGAGACCCCCGCGGGCTGGGACCGGCGTGTCGACGAGGCCTTCACCGCGGTCCTCGACACCGACCCGGATCGTCGTACCGAGGCCCTCGAGGCGCTGCGGGCTGCCGACGCCGAGCTGGCCCGCGAGGTGCGCACCCTCCTCGAGCTCGAAGAGGAATCGAGCCGGGAGTTCGAAGACGACCTGGCCTCCCTCCCCTCGACCCTCCTCCGACGACTGGCCGAGGAGCTCGATACCGACGGATTCGCGCCGGGAGACGCGGTCGGACCCTATCGGATCGTGGAGACGATCGGTCGCGGGGGCTGGGGCACCCTCTACCGGGCGGAGCGCGAGGGGGACTTCCGCAAGACCGTCGCGCTGAAGGTCCTGCGGCGCGGGCTCGACACCGACGACGTGCTCCGCCGCTTCGAAGCGGAGCGGCAGATCCTGGCTTCGCTCGAACACCCGAACATCGCGCGTCTCCTGGACGGGGGCTCCACCCCCGACGGCCGCCCCTTCCTGGTGCTCACCTACGTCGACGGGCAGCCGATCACCGCGTTCTGTCGCGACCGCCGCTCGCCGACCGATGAGCGACTCCGCCTCTTCCTGCAGCTCTGCGACGCGGTCCAGTACGCGCACCGCCGGCTCATCGTCCACCGCGACCTGAAGCCCGGCAACGTTCTGGTCGACCGCCGGGGCCAGGCGCAGCTCCTGGACTTCGGAATCGCCAAGCTGCTCTCCGGCCCCGACGACAGGGGAGACCTGACGCGCACCGGGATCCGGCTTTTCACCCCCGAGTACGCGGCCCCCGAACAGATCCAGGGCGAGCCGGCCACCACCGCCACCGACGTCTATCAGCTCACGCACCTCCTCTACCGGCTCCTGACCGGACGCTCGCCCTACCCCGAGGGCGACACGTCGATCGCCGCGACCCAGCGGACGATCTGCCAGGTCGACCCGATCCGACCCAGCCAGGTGGTGACGCAGGGAGACGCGAGCCCGAAGCTTCCGCCCGCGATCCCCGTCCGCCGGCTCCAGGGCGACCTCGACACCATCCTCCTCAAGGGTCTCAAGAAGAATCCCGAGGAACGCTACGCCTCGGTCGAGGCCCTGGCCGACGACATCCGTGCGCACCTCGACGGGCGACCTGTCCGGGCCCGCCCCGACCGGGGGCTCTACCGCCTCTCACGGCTCGTCCGACGCAACCCCTGGCCGACCGCGGCCCTCCTCCTGTTCGGACTCGGGGTGTTCGCCTGGGTGACCACGGTCAACCGCTACGCCGTCCAGCTCGCCGACGAGCGCGATCGGGCCCAGGCCCAGACCCGCACCGCCGAAGAGGTCACCACCTTCATGACCGACCTGTTCGCCCTGCCCGGCGAGCCGATGGGCGACACCACCACCGTGCTCACCGTGCTCGAACGGGGCGTCGAGCGCGCCGAGACCGAGCTTCCCGGCGATCCGCCGCTGCAGGCCAGCATCCTGAGCGTGATGTCGCAGTCCTTCCTCTCGATGGGCAACGCCGGACGGGCCCTCCCCCTGGCCGAGCGGGCGCTCGAGGTCGAGGGGGGGTTCGACGACGATCCCGCGGGACGGATGCGGGCGCTGAACCGCCTGGGCTCCGCGCACCGGATGACCGGGGGGACCGACGAGGCCCGCGACGCGCACACCGAGGCGCTCGAGATCGCCCTCGAGCAGTTCGGGGACCGCAGCCTCGAGTACTCGACCGCGCTGAACTACCTCGCGATGAACGACGCCGCCTCGGGGGACGCATCCGAGGCGGAAGCCCGGTTCCGCGAGGCCATCGAGCTCCGGAGAGACCTCCATGCGGCCGATCCCGACCTTCACGACGCCGCCCTCCCCGCGCTTCCCATGCACAACCTGGGCAACCTGCTCCAGTCGGCGGGTCGACCCGACGAGGCCCGCCCCTTCCTCGAAGAGGCCGTCGAGCTCCTCGAGCCATTCCCGGAGTACGACCGGAATCGCGGCACCTCGCTGAACGTGCTGGGGATGACCCTGCGGGCGCTCGGCGACTGGGACGAGGCCGAGCGGGCGCTGCGGGCGTCGGTTGAGCTCCGGCGCTCCACCCTCGGCTCGAACCACCCCGACCTGGCGGTCTCGCTACACAACCTGAGCGTTCTCCTGCGGGCCCGGGAGCAGTTCGAAGAGGCCGAACAGGCGGTCCTCGAGAGCCTGGCGATCCGCGAGGCCTTTCACGGCCCGAACCACCCCCAGACCGAGCTGTCGCTGAACAGCCTGGGGAACCTCTACCGGGACACCGGCCGGACCCAGGCGGCGGTCGACGTCCTCGAAGACCTCCTCGAACGCCGAATCGAGGGGAGCGGGGAACGGTCGATGAACGTGGTGGCATCGCAGAACAATCTGGCGCGAGCCCTGCAGGACCAGGAGCGGTGGGACGAGGCCGAAACGCTCATCCTGAGCGCGCTCGAAACCCTCGAGGAGGGCGGGTCGACCCAGACGGCGGCCTACCTGACGATCCGCACCAACCTGGGTCGGCTCTACCTGGAGTGGGGCCGTCTCGACGAGGCCCGGGCGATCCTCGCCGAGACGCTTTCGGGGCGCGAAGAGCGGCTCGGACCCGACCACCCCGACACCGCGGTCACCCGCGAGCTGCTGGCCCTGACCGAGGCCCGGCTGGACGGCTGACCGCGGTCACCCCACCCCGTCAGCCTGCCGCGTAGTACGGCGCCATGAACAGGTAGACCAGCACCCCCGTCACCGCCACGTAGAGCCAGGCCGGAAAGGTCCAGCGGGCGATCGTTCGGTGCTTCGCGAACTCCCCCCGGAAGGCCCGGATCACCGTGTAGAGCGCCAGGGGAAGGATCACGGGCGCCATCACGATGTGGGTGATCAGCACGAAGAAGTAGACCGGCCGGATCCAGCCCTCGCCCCCGAACGACGCCCCCGGGCTCTGCGAATGGTAGATCACGTACGAGATCAGGAAGATCGCCGAGAGGGTGAAGGCCCCGACCATCGACATCCGGTGCCAGCCGACCTTCCCCCGTCGGATGAAGACGACGCCCATCACCAGGAGGAGGGCGCAGGCGCCGTTCAGCGTCGCGTGGACCGCCGGGAGCCTCGACACCTCGAGCCCCTCGATCACCAGGATCTGCCGGAAGCTCACCAGCACCACGACCAGCCCGCACACCACCGAGGTGAGCGAGTAGACGATCCAGGCGAGCGCGCGCTCCGAGAGCCCCGTCCCGATCCGGGGCCCCGCCTCAGGGAAAGAGGACATACCAGAGGTCCGTGAAGCGGAAGAGCGCCCAGATCGCCACCATCGAGGCCAGGATCATCACGAGCATCGTCGGGGTCACCCGCACGTCGCGGATCCAGTTCATGGGGCTGAAGGGCTTGTCGGACTCCGAGCCGTCGGTCATCGTTTCTCCTCGAGTTCCATCCATCGTTCATAGAGGCCTTCCACGGTGGCCTCCAACTCCTCGTATCGCTTCGTCACCCGCGAGATCTCGTCGGCCTCGCCCTGGTAGAATTCCGGGTCCGCCAGCCGGGCGCCGAGCGCCTCCTTCTCGGTCTCGATCTCGGCGAGCCGCGCCTCCATCCCCTCAAGCTCGCGCTGTTCCCGAAAGGTGAGCTTCGGCCGGTCGGAGCGGGCGTCCCGAGCCTCGGTCCTGGCCGCCTCGGCCCGCTGGGCCTTCCGCTCGCGCTCCCGGGCCCGCACCCGCTCCTGCCGCTCCTCGAGGAGGGCTTCGCGGCGCTCCAGGTACGAGTCCCACCCCCCATGGTGCCGGTAGATCCGCCCCTCGCCCTCGAAGACCAGGAGCGAGGTGGCCACCTTGTCGAGCAGGTACCGGTCGTGCGTGACCAGGAGCACGCACCCCGCGAACTCCTCGATCAGGTCTTCCAGGATCCGCAGGGTGTCGAGATCGAGATCGTTCGTGGGCTCGTCGAGCACGAGCAGGTTGAACTCCTCCAGGAAGAGCTTGGCCAGGAGGACGCGGTTGCGCTCGCCCCCCGAGAGCACCCGCACCGGCTGGTCCTGCATGTGTGAGGGGAAGAGGAACCGGTCCAGGTAGGCCCGAAGGTGCATCTTCCGGTCTCCGAGCTCCACCCAGTCGGAGTCCGACACCACCCGTGCGACCGACTGCTCCAGATCCACCCGCCGCGCCTGGTCGAAGTAGCCGATGCGGGTGTTCTCGCCGTGCACCACCTCTCCCTCGTCCGGCTCGATCTCGCCGAGCAGGGTCCGCAGCAGGGTGGTCTTTCCGCACCCGTTGGGGCCCACGATCCCCAGCCGCTCCCCGGCCAGCAGCTTCTCCGAGAAGCCCTCGAAGAGTCGCTCGCCCCCCAGCGATTTGGCGATCCCCTGCGCCTCGAGCACCGTGCGTCCCAGGCGGGGGGCCTCGTGCATCTCCATCTCGACGTCGCGCACCCGGGTCCGGTCCCGCCGCCGCTGCGCCTCGGCCATCTCGCCGGCCCGGGCCCGCCGGGCCTTCTGCTTCCCGGTCCGGGCGGGGGGGGCGCGCCGGGCCCAGGCGAGCTCCTTCTCGAGCAGCTTGGTACGCTTGCGCTCCTCTACCGCCAGCCGCTCCTCGCGCCGGGTCCGCTCCTCGAGATACTCGGTGTAGCCGCCCTCGTACTCGGTCAGTCCCAGCGGGGTCACCTCGATCATCCGATCCACCACCCGGTCCAGGAAGTACCGGTCGTGGGTGATCAGGAGCGCTGCGGCAGGCACGTCGAAGAGGGTCTCCTCGAGCCACAGAACCGTCTCGGCGTCGAGGTGGTTGGTGGGCTCGTCGAGCAGGAGGAGGTCCGGTTCGGAGAGGAGGGTGCGGGCGAGCGCCACCCTCCGGCGCTCCCCTCCCGAGAGCGCCCCCATCGGGCGCTCCCACCCATCGATCCCGAGCCGGGTGAGGAGGGTCTCGACCCGGTGCCGCCAGTCCCAGCCGTCGAGCCTCTCGATGCGAGCCGAGAGCTCCGCCTGCTCCTCGAGCAGGGTCTCCATCGCCTCGGGAGAGGGGGTCGCGGCCAGCTCGTCGTTGACCGCCTCGTAGCGGGCGAGCGTGGCCCCGAGCTCCCCGGTGCCCTCGCCCACGGTCTCGAAGACCGAGCGGGCGGGATCGACCGGAGGATCCTGGGGCAGGTACCCGACCCTGAGGCCGCGGCGGAGCGCGACCGTCCCCTCGTCGAGGCCCTCCTCGCCGGCCAGGATCCGGAAGAGGGTCGACTTGCCCGTCCCGTTGCGGCCGATGACCCCGACCTTCTCGCCTTCGGCCACGGCCAGGTCGACCCCGTCGAAGAGCACGGTTCCGCCATACGACTTGCGGAGACCGCGCACATCCAGAACCGGATTCATCCGCCGGGCGTCCTCAGCTCCGGCATGCGCACAGTCGCCGGCTCGCCCCAGCCGTCACTTCCGAGCAGGGTCAGCAGGCGCACGGTCCCCCTCAGGAGCCGCGAAGGCGCCGAGGCCCGGGCCTCGATCCCGCGACCCTCGTCCATGAAGAGCTGCAGGAGCGTCGGCTCGGTCGGGTAGACGGTGAGCCGCATCGGCGCATCCGGTTCGAGCTCGAGGATCTCGCGGATCTGCCCCAGCGCCGCGGGAAAGCCCCCGAGCTCATCGACGAGCCCGGCCTCGAGCGCCTCGACGCCGGTCCAGACCCGTCCACGCGCCACCGCGTCGACCGCGGCCGGATCCATCCCCCTGCCCTCGGCCACGTAGTCGACGAACTCGTCGTAGATCCGATCCAGCGACCGCTGCAGGTGCTCCCAGTCGGACTCCGAGAAGTCCTGGACCGACGAGAAGAAGCCGCCCACCCCGTCCTCGGCGAGCGTCACCTGGTCCCAGTGGATCCCGAAGCGCTCGAAGAACTCCTCGGTCACGAGCTTCCCGGCCACCACACCGATCGAGCCGGTGATCGTGTTGGGCTGCGCCACGATGCGGTTGGCGTCGACCGAGATCAGGTATCCACCCGAGGCGGCGGCGTTGCCCATGCTCACCACCACCGGGGTTCCGTTGTCACGGGCCCGTCGCACTTCGCGCCGCACCTCGTCGGACGCCACGTACGAGCCCCCCGGCGAATCCACCCGGAAGAGGATCGCCCGCACCGAGGGGTCCTCGGCCGCCTGCCGGATCGAGCGGGCCACCGTTCCCGAGGCCAGGCCTCCGCTCCCGAAGGGGCTGAACTCGGACTGGCCGCGCTGGATGGGCCCGACCCCGTAGATCAGGGCCACCCGGGTCCCCCGGTTCCACGCCAGCTCCCCGCGATCCCGGTAGCGGGTCAGACCGATCGTGGTCGCGTCGTCGCCCACCCGGTCGGTCATCGCGTCACGGCTCTCGTCCCGATACCCCAGCCGATCGACCAGCCCGAGCTCCTGGGCCCGGCGGGCCCCGTAGGGCCCTCCGGCCAGCCGCTCCAGCGCCTCGTCGGCGCTGAGCCCCCGCCCCTCGCTCATCCCCTCGAGCATGCGCCCCTGCAGGTGGGTGAGCAGCGACGTCATGGCCTCTCGCGAATCGTCGGAGAACCCGTCGCGCTCGAGCATGTCGGCCGCGTCCTTGTACTCCCAGCGCCCGTCGAAGCGGGGGATGATGTCGAGGCGGTCGAGCGCGTCCCGGATGAAGGGAGCCTCGACCGAGAGGGGGGCGATCCCCAGATCCCCCGAGGGCTGCATGATGATCTCGTCGAAGGCCGTGGCCAGGTGGTAGCCCCCGTGCGCCGGGGTCAGCTCCCCGAAGGTCTCGGCGAAGAACACTGCGGGCTTGTCGGCGGCGCGGAAGTGGAGCACGGCATCGCGGATCTCCTCGGTGACCGCCCAACCCCCCAGGGGGTTCCCACCCCGGACCCAGAGCCCCACGACCCGCTCGTCCTCGCTGGCCCGATGGAGCACGTTCACCACGTCGCGCACCCGGAGCTGCCGACGCTCCAGGAGCATCAGGAAGGGATCATCGGGGACCGCCTCGACGATCCCGCGGTTCAGGTCCAGCTCCAGGACGATCCGGTCCGGAAGGGGCTCGGGCGAGAAGATCGCCCAGCTCAGCGCCGCGATGAAGAGGGCGCCGAGAAGCACGATTCCGACGATGGAGGCCAGGATGATACCGATCGTACGTTTCATGGGTGGGTCCGGAACGGGAAGACGCGAGTGGCACTCGGGAACTGGGTGTGCGCGGGATCAATACGCCGAAGAGGGACCGCCCCCGCAGGCTGCCGGGATCGATCCCTCCAAAGGTCGTGGCTCACCGACGGAATCTCAACCGGCGGGGATCAGGGTCCGTCGATCAGCCGGCGGCTCAGGGCCCGCAGGCGCTCGCGGGCCTCCGGGTCGTAGGCCTGCTCGTTCGCCTGAGCGGGGGTGAGCCCGTTGAAGTACTGGCCGCTCTCGAGCCCCTCGGCGGTGATCAGGTTCACCACCGCGGCCCGGCCCTCGTCGACCGAGGCCCGGCTCTGCGCACCCCGCGAGAGCACCATGTCGGTGTCCATCATCGTGGCGGGGTGAAGGGCGTACACCAGGACGGGCTCGTCGGCGAGTTCCTCGGCCAGGTCGTAGGTATGGAGGATCTGCGCCAGCTTGCTCTGCGCGTAGCCGCGACCGTCGCTGTAGTCCTCGTCCATCATGGGATCGTCGAAGTCGATCGGCCGCTGGGCCACCGAGGACACCTGCACGATACGACTCGGGCTCTCGGCGGTCCCGCTCGCCGTCAGCAGGTCCATGAGCTCTTCGGTGAGCAGGACGTGCGCCAGGTAGTTGACCTGGAGGTGGAGCTCGACCCCCTCGTCGTTCAGGACTCGCCCATCGTCGGGCTGAAGCCAGATCCCGGCGTTGTTGACCAGCACGTCGAGCCGATCGTGCGAGGCCCGAATCCGCTCGGCGAGCGAACGCACCTCGTCGAGCGACGCCAGGTCCGCGCTCTGGAACTCCGCGCTCCCGACTCCCTCGGCGGTGATCTGCTCGACCACCTCGCGACCGCGCTCCTCGCTGCGGCCGTGCACGATCACGTGCGCCCCCATCGAGCCCATCTCGAGGGCCACCTCGCGGCCGAGCCCCCCGGTCGATCCCGTGATCAGGACCACCGGCGCCTCCTGCGCGACGAAGCCCCCGGTCGCGGCGGGGTCCGGCTCCCCGGCGTCCGCACGGGATCCCGGAAGGGAGAGCATGGCGGCGGCCGTCAGCACGCCGACCCCGACCATCGACCAGCGTCCGATTCCGAAGGTCTCCGCCCTCGTCGTTTTGCTTCCATCGTTTCGCATGCGCTCTCTCCGTGCGTTCGTGGGTCTCTGGTTCCGTGGGGCCCCGGGTGCAGCATCGCCGCCGTCCGGCGGCTAGCCCACGCCACCGGCCCCATGGTCAGCCGGGGACTCATACTCCCGACCCGCCGGTTTGGAGCCATCCACATGCTCCGACAACTTGACGGGACCTCGGGTCGCGGGCGAGGATTCCCCTGACTCCGGCACAGATTCCGTATCTCCTTCCCAGACCCTCCAGGTATCGGCCTTGACGACCCCCCGCGCATCCGGTCTCTCCCATCCCTTCCGGATCCCGGGATCGGTCGCGCCCCTCTGGCTGGCCCTGGCGGCGATCCTGCTCGGCACCGCGCTCCCCGACTCCATGCATCCCCCCGGGGCCCACCTGGTGACGGGCTCGACACCCCTCGCAGCGCAGGAGGCCGAGGCCGACGACGAGCTGGCGGGAGCCCGTCCCCTGCGCGTCTTCCTGATCACGATGGACCAGGGCGACCAGGTCTGGGAGAAGTTCGGGCACAACGCGATCCTCGTGCGCAACGAGGCCACCGGCGAGGAGGTCGCCTGGAACTGGGGCCTCTTCAACTTCGACGATGTCGACTTCATCCCCCGCTTCCTGCGCGGCACCATGCTCTACTCCATGGGGGGGATGGACGCGCAGTGGATGATCCAGCAGTACGCCGCCGACAACCGTTCCGTCTACGCGAACGAGGTCTTCCTGTCGCTCGCGCAGGCCGCCGAGCTGGACCGCTTCGCCCGCTGGAACGCACAGCCCGAGAACCGCGACTACATCTACGACTACTTTCGCGACAACTGCTCCACCCGGGTCCGCGACGTCCTGGACATGGCGGTCGGCGGCGCGCTCCGGGCCCACTTCGCCGAGCGGATCACCCCCCGCAGCTATCGCTGGCACGCCCGCAGGCTCGTCCAGGAAACGCTCTGGATCGACCAGGGGCTCTCCTTCCTGCTCGGCACGCGCGGCGACCGCCCGATCACCGAGTGGGAGGCGATGTATGTGCCCATGGTCCTGATGGAGCTCCTCGAGGACTTCGAGGTCCAGGAGGCCGATGGAGGCACCCGTCCCCTGCTGGGGGCACGCCAGGTCCTCTTCGAGGCCGATCGGGACCCGACCCCGGCGGGCCCACCGCCGCTCTCCCCGCTCTTTCCGCTCCTCGGGATCGTGGGCGCGGGGCTCTTCGTCCTTCTGGGAGGATCGGCGGGGGGGCGTCCGGGCTCGGGCCCTTCGTCCGACGCCGGCGGGTCCCGACCCTCGACTCGCTGGAGCCGGGTGGGGCTGGGCGTGATGGGGCTCGGCTGGACCCTCTTCACCGGTGGGCTCGGGCTGATCCTGGTCCTGGTCTGGTTCACCGACCACGTCTTCATCCACCGCAACGTGAACATCCTGTACGCGAGTCCGCTGGCACCCGCGGTGGGGCTCCTGCTGCTGGGGGCGGTGCTTTCGGAGACGCGGGCGAGCGGGGCCTTCGGGCGGTGGGGAGCCGTCCTGGCCCTGGTGATCGCAACCGGCTCGCTGGTCGCGATGATCCTCCAGTCGGTGGGGGTGATCACACAGGGCAACGCCGAGGTCGTGGCGGTCGCGCTCCCCATGAACCTGGGGCTTGCGATCGGGCTCATGCGCCTGCATCGGGGAGCCGCCAGCTCGGAGAGAGCCGGAGGGACGGGAGCGCCGGCATAGCCCGACTACCGCCCCGGCACACCCCCGGTCGGCACCTCCGAAGCGTCGCCCGCCACATCGGTCAACTCCTCGCCGGGATTCACGAAGAGGTTCGTGATGATCCCATGCTGGCGCGTGTAGAGCCGGTGGTAGAGCCCCTGCTCCTTCATCAGCGCCTCGTGGGTTCCCCGCTCGACGATCCGCCCGTCCTCCATCGCCAGGATGCAGTCGGCCGACCGGATCGTCGAGAGCCGATGCGCGATGACGAAGGTCGTACGCCCTCTGCGAAGCCGCGCCAGCCCCTCCTGGATCAGGGCCTCGGACTCGGAGTCGAGTGAGCTCGTCGCCTCGTCGAGGATCAGGATCTTCGGATCGGCCAGGATCGCGCGGGCGATCGCGACCCGCTGCCGCTGGCCCCCCGACAGCTTGACCCCCCGCTCCCCGACCCGGGTGTCGTAGCCGAGCTCGAAGCGACTGATGAACTCGTCGCAGTTCGAGATCCGGGCCGCCCGCATCACCTCTTCGTCGCTGGCACCCGCCCGGGCGTAGGCGATGTTCTCGCGGATCGTCCCCTCGAAGAGGACGTTGTCCTGCAGCACCACCCCGAGCTGTCTCCGGTAGTCGCCCAGCCGGACCTCGCGCAGATCGAGTCCATCGACCCGCACCCGACCCTCGGTCGGATGGTGGAAGGCCATCACCAGCCCGATCAGGGTGCTCTTCCCCGCCCCGCTGGGCCCGATCAGGGCGGTCGTCGTGCCCGCGGGAGCGTGCAGCGAGATGTCGCGGAGCACCGGCACGCCCTCTTCGTAGCTGAAGCTGACGTTCTCGAACGTGACGTCGCCGCGAAGGGCCGGAACGGGACGGCGCTCCTCGTCGCCCTCGTCCTCTCCCGCCGTGCCCATGACCTCGCGGATGCGGTCGAGCCCCGCGAAGGCCTCCGAGATCTGTGTTCCGATATTCGCCATCTGGACCAGCGGCGCCGCCATCAGACCGACGAAGAAGACGTACATGACCAGGTCGCCCAGCGTCATCTGCCCCTCGATCAGCGACCGTCCGCCGACCAGGATGATCACGGCCCCCACCGCGCCCACGCAGATCGTCGAGAAGGCGGTCACCGCCGAGGTGCCCGTGATCGACGAGGCGATGTTCCGGAAAAGGGAGTGCACCCCGCGGGTGAAGGCGAGGGCCTCGCGTCGCTCCGACACGTAGGTCTTGACCACCCGGATGCCCCCGAGCCCCTCTCCGAGCCGACCGGTGACCTGCGCGTTGCGCTCCCCGCGCTCCCGAAAGATCGGCCGCAGGCGGTTGAAGGCGTAGGCCATGGTCGCCCCCAGGATCGCCAGGATGCACAGCACCATGAGGGTCAGGGGGACGTTCAGCCAGAAGAGGACACCCAGGGCGATGAACGAGGTGAGAAGCCCTCCCACCAGCTGGATCACCCCGGTCCCCACGAGATTCCGGATCCCCTCGGCGTCGGTCATGATGCGCGAGATCAGGACCCCGGAGCGGGTGGTGTCGAAGTACGACACGGGCAGATGAAGCACATGCTTCTGCACGCGGCGACGCATGTTCGCGATCGCCCGCTGGCCGGCCACGCTCACGACCTGCGAGAGGGCGAAGGACGAGATCCCCTGCAGGAGGGTGGCCCCGGCGACTACCGCGGCCAGGGGAAGCAGGAGGTCGCCCCGGGCGTTGCCGGCGACCTCGTCGATCAGGAACTTCGACGAGGCCGGAAGCACGAGCCCCGAGAAGCGGTTCACGAGCATCAGCGCGAAGCCGGCGATCAGCGCCTTCCTGTGCGCCTGCATGAGGGCGCGGGTCTCCTGCCATACCGCTGAGCGGTCGACGGGGCGCTTCGCCCCGGAACGGGATCCAACGGGAGGAGTCATGCGGTGAAACGTGGCGGCACAGGAGCGAATGCGCCACAGCCCATCGGCCACTGGATTCGTCCGACCCGCTCGTGGGGGGCCGCTTGAACTCCGAAAGCCCTGCCGGTACCTTGCCGCTCCTCGCCTGGGTTCGCCGTTTCGCGGCACCCCTCGGCGCACACTCCCCCACCTGGCGGCCGCCGGATCCCATGGACGTTCCGAGTTCGTGCCGAGTCCCGACGAATCCCCGCGTCGCGCCCCGCATCCTGGCCGAGGCACACTCCTCATGGTAGATGTCGATCGCCCCGAGCCGCTCGGACACCCAGGGTGCCTTGCCTATCGGGTGCCCCTCGCACGCCCCCGAACCGGGACCTTCGGCCAATGACCTTCTGGGAGGCCGTCTTTCTCGGAGCCCTGCAGGGTGCGAGTGAATTCCTCCCGGTTTCGTCCTCCGGCCACCTGGTCATGGGCCAGGCGCTGCTGGGGCTGGACCTGCCGGGCATCCTCTTCGAAGTCGTGGTCCATGTCGCCACCCTCCTGTCGGTCCTGGTCGTATACCGCCGGCGACTGTTCGAGCTGGGACGAGGAGCCCTCATCGAGCGTTCGAAGACGGCGTGGCGCTATATCGGGTACCTCGTCCTCGGCACCCTCCCCGTCGCCGTGATCGGGCTGGCCTTCGGGGACGAGATCGAGCAGCTCTTCGCCTCGCCATGGGTCGTGGGGGTCGCCCTTCTCGTCACCGGCGCGATCCTGCTGAGCTCACGGTGGGCCCTTCGGCGGCCAATGGACGCGGAGTTGGGAGTTCGCATCGCGCTCCTGATCGGGATCTCCCAGTGTCTTGCGCTGACCCCGGGGATCTCCCGATCGGGCACCACCGTTGTGGTCGCCCTGTGGCTCGGGGTCTCTCCCGTCGAGGCTGCGGCCTTCTCGTTCCTCCTGTCGATTCCCGCCATCGGAGGGGCCGCGATCCTCTCGTTCCCCGATCTCATGGACGGGGTCGAGGCGATCGGTGCCCGGCCCCTGCTGGGCGCCGCGATCGTGGCGGCCGTGGTCGGGGTGCTCGCCATCCGAACCTTCGTGGCCATGCTGCGCAACCGCTCGTTTCCGGCCTTCGCCGGGTACTGCGCGGCTGTCGGTACGGCGTTCCTGGTCTGGTTGGGCCTGTCCGGTTCGGGTTGACGCTCTTTGGTCGGGCCGACGCTCGCTGGGTCGGGCGAACCCTCCTGGGTCGGGCTCGTGCTCGACGGTTCGGGCCGACGCTCGCCGAATCGGATCTCCCGTCCTTCGGGGCCCGGCGATCCGTCCCGGTTCCCATCCACCTGCGGCGCCGACCTGACGCCCTCCCCGACATTCTCTATATTGACTCGCCCGGGGACGGCAGGGATCGCACCCGCGGGATCCGGCGAACTCATTCGATTCAACGGGAGGCGCGGCGGCTGTGAAACGGACCCTGGTGACGGGAGCGGCGGGACAGATCGGGACGGAGCTGGTGCAGGCCCTCCGCGACCAACTTGGCGACGAGGCGGTCCTCGCGACCGACCTGCGGACCCCGGATCCCGGCCACGCGATTCGCGCGGGTGGCCCCTTCGCGGCCCTCGACTGCACCGACGGCTCCGCGCTCCAGGCCCTGATCCGCTCGCACCGCGCCGACACCGTCTTTCACCTGGCCGCCCTCCTGTCGGCGGTCGGGGAGTCGCGACCGCAGGAGGCCTGGCGGGTCAACATGGGGGGCCTCATCGAGGTCCTCGAGGTGGCGCGGCAGGAGGAGGTCGCCCTCTTCACCCCCTCATCGATCGCGGCCTTCGGTCCCGACACCCCTCGAGACCCGACCCCGCAGGACACGATTCAGCGGCCGTCGACGATGTACGGGGTCACCAAGGTCGCCGGAGAGCTGCTCTGCGACTACTACCACACGCGCTACGGGGTCGACACGCGGGGGCTGCGCTATCCGGGGCTCATCTCGCACTCGGCCCCGCCGGGCGGGGGCACGACCGACTACGCCGTCGAGATCTTCCACCGTGCCCTCGACTCGGGGCGCTACACCTCGTTTCTGGCGGCCGACACGCAGCTCGACATGATGTACATGCCCGACGCCGTGCGCGCCGCGATCGAACTCATGGAGGCCGATCCGGAGCGCCTCGAGCACCGGAACGCCTTCAACGTCACGGCCATGCAGCTCACCCCCGCCCGGCTGGGCGAGGCGATCCGCGCACACCTCCCGGCCTTCACCCTCGACTACGATGTCGATCCCGTGCGCCAGCGGATCGCCGACTCGTGGCCCGACCGGCTCGACGACTCGGCCGCGCGCGCCGAATGGGGATGGTCTCCCCGGTACGACCTCGACTCGATGGTCGAGGACATGTTCGCACATCTCGGCACCCCCCAATCTCTCCGTCAGGAATAGCCCCCGATGCCTCACGATCGACTCGACGACGCTCTGAACGCACACATCCACGGCCTCGAGGAGGCGGGCACCGCCAAGGGTGCCGAGACCATCGTGACCTCGGTCTCGAGGCCCGAGGGATCGCGCGGCCCCCGGGTGCGGCTCGAGGGCCAGGGGGACAAGGCCTTCATCCGGCTCAACTCGAATTCCTATCTGGGGCTGTCGCTCCTGCCCGAGGTGATCGTGGCCGAGGAAGAGGGCTCGCGGGAGTTCGGAGCGGGGCCCGGCGCGGTGCGCTTCATCAGCGGCAGCTACACCGAGCACCGCGATCTCGAGGCCGACCTGGCCGGCTTCCACGACCGCGAGGGGGGCATCGTCTTCAGCTCGGCCTACGCCGCGGTCCTGGGCACGATCGCTCCGCTGATCGACTCCGAAACGGCGGTGATCAGCGATGAACTGAACCACAACTGCATCATCAACGCGATGCGGATGGCCCGGCCGGCCGAGAAGGTGATCTATCCCCACCTGGACCTCGAGGCGCTCGATGCCGCGCTGACCGACTTGAAGGGCAAGGTCCGCCGGGCGATGGTCGTGACCGACGGGATCTTCTCGATGCGGGGCGATCATGCTCCCCTCGACGAGATCATGAAGATCGCCCGGGCCCACGACGAGCACTTCCCCGAAAACGTGGTCGTGGTCGTCGACGACTCCCACGGGGTCGGGGCCTTCGGGCGCACCGGCCGCGGCACCGAGGAGTACACGAACTCCCCACCCGTCGATGTCCTGATCGGCACCCTGGGCAAGGCCTTCGGGGTGAACGGAGGCTACGTCGTGGGGTCGTCCACCCTGATGCGCTACCTGCGCGAGAGCGCCCCCACCTACATCTACTCGAACCCCATCACCCCGGGCGAGGCGCGGGCCTGCCGGAAGGCGCTCGAGATCGTGGATTCCCCGCGCGGGGTTGAGCGGCTCGAGCATCTCCTGACCCTGACCCGGTTCTTCGAGGAAGGGCTGGGCAAGCTGGGGATCGAGACGATTCCCGGAGACCACCCGGTCGTGCCCCTGATGATCCGTGACACGGCCCGGACCCGGGCGTGGGTGCAGTACCTGTTCGAGAACGGGGTCCTGGTGACCGGCCTGACCTACCCGGTCGTGCCCAGGGGCGACGAGGAGATCCGCACGCAGATCAACGCCGACCACACGAAAGAGGACCTGGCCCAGGTTCTGGAGCTGCTCGCCTCGGCGCCCGAGTGATCGGGGTGTCCTGAATCAGCCTCAACGGCCCAGAAGGTTGAACATCGTGACCCCCTCCTTCAGCACCCACCGCACCAGGGAATAGGCCGAGGGATCGGCGAGCGGATCGCCCTCGATCACCACGAGATCAGCCACCATCCCCGGCTCGATCAGCCCGGTGTAGTCGTGCCCGAAGCGGACGGCCGGTATCCAGGTGAGCGCCGCGAACACCCCCTCGGGCGACACCCCGATGTCGTCGAGCAGCATGTAGTCGGTCGAGGGATCGTACTGCGGCACGTACCCCGATCCGGTCCCGAATACGAGGTCCCCTCCGAGCACGTGAAAGGCGAGGACCTCCTCGAGAGCCGACTCCCGCCGCCGATCGGCCTCCTCGGGGGTCGCCCCGCCCTCGGGGTACCCGGCGCGGGTGAGAGCCGGGATCAGACCGATGCCACGATCCGCCAGATCGGCCGCGCGCGCCGCGATCACCTCGGATCCCAGCCCTTCGCTCGCACCGGCCTGAGTGCCCGCCATCCCCGCGCCGGTCGGCCCCGCGCCTCCCCGGGTACGCTCGATGCCCGCCGGAAGCGAGGACCCCAGCGCGATGATGCGCGGTCCCACCACGCCCCCTGCCTCGATCCGTTCGATCAGCGAGGTCAGGGCTCCCGCTCCCTGCGACGTCTCGACGATCGTGGTGAACCCGTGCCGCGTGAAGCGCTCCTCGAGCGCCTCAGTCAGCTCCTCGTCCGTCGCGGCGTCGGCCATCTCCAGGAGCTGATCTGGGAGGCCCACATCGGCATTCCAGAGCCCGGGAACCACCGACAGGCCCGAGATCGGGACCCGGCGCGCGGCGGGCGGGATTCGAACCTGCCCCCGCGGGCCGACCGCCTCGATGACCCCGTCCAGGATCACGATGACCCCGTCCTCGATCGGATCGGCCATGGCCGAGGTGAAGATCAGCCCGCCTTCGAGCGCCAGGACCCCGCGAGCCTCGGGGTCTTCCCCCGGAACCGGTCGGTCGCAGCCGGCGAGGAGCGCCATGGCGAGCATCAGTATCGCAAGGGCAGCCCATCCGGGCGACGTTACGCCGGACCGAGGCGATGCGAGAGGCGATGGTCCGATCATCAACGGTCCGGGGCGAACCACCCCGAACCCTGGCCGTCCGACGCGCGGCACGAACGACGGCGTGGGGGAGCGCTCAACTCGACTCATCATGTCCTTCCGGAGCAGGGGCTTCGTGTTCGGGCGATTGCACGCCGCCCGCCTCGGGCACATCGGTCGATTCGGGCGATTCGGGCGATTCGGTCGACTCGGGCGATTCGGGCGATTCGGGCGATTCGGGCGATTCGGGCGGCAGGTCGGGCCGGGGCTCGCGGTCGCGATCCACCCCGCAGCAGGGCTCCACCATCATCTCGAGCACCCCGACCTCGTCGAGGGGCGATCGCTCCCGATCGGCCCTCAGTTCATCGAGGTAGCTCGCGATCACCTCGTCCGGCCCCGCGACCTGCCATGTCGCTCCGGCTCGCGGGCCCCGGAACCGGACCTGGACCAGCACATCGGCCAGCCGCCACTCTCTCCCGTCGAAGTGTCCGATGAGGCCGTCCGGATCCAGCACGGTCCGGCGAGCCTCCGGGGTGAGGAAGGTGGCCGAGATCTCGGCCCCCCGGGTATCCTCTCCCCACCAGAAGGGACGCTCGACCTCGAGGACCGGAGCCGGACCGAGTGGCACCCCCTCCGGGCCTTCTCGCCCTTCGGGGTCGTCCCAGGCTCCGATCGGCGGTCGCGCATCGGTGGTCGGAAGCTCGTCGCCCTGGGGGTCCGACGAGGGATCCGGCGACGCATCCTCGCCAAACCCGCAGGCCGAGAGCCCGACCAGCGCGATCAACGCGAGGAGCGGGAGAATCCAGGCCCCGCGCCGGTCCCTCGGGCGGTGACCTCGGTCGTCCCCCCGACCATGGCCTCGGTTGTCTCTCGCACTTCGACCTCGGCCGTCCCCGGGACCATGGCCTCGGCCGTCCCCCGGACCGTGGACTCGACCGGGGGCATCGGACCCGAACGGGGCGATGCCGATCGATGCATCAACCATGCGGCCAGCTCCTTTCTGGTCGTGTGACAGTTGTGGACGTAGGTCTCGTCGTGTGACCGGGGTGGACGGGACGGGGAGTTCCCGAAGTGGATCAGGGGCCCCGTCTCTTTAACGAAAGCGAACGTGGAAGCCTCTACTACACAAGGGAAGGCGATCGATTTCACTTCAGGTGAAAGATCGTTACCCCTTCCTGAACATAGACTTACCAGTGTTCAGCACACCATGCCTGGAGGATCGCATGAACCGCCGCCACCACGCAGGACTCATCGCCCTCACCGGCGCGCTTCTCCTTGCTCCGCCCATGGCCACGGCGCAGGACGCCGAGCCGACGCAGCGTCAGACCGATCGCCGAGCCGCCTCGATGATGATGCAGCGCTCGATGGGCATCGGTGCGCTCACCCTGGCGCTGGAGCATGCGGAGTACCTCTCCCTTTCGAGCGAGCAGCGGACCCGACTCGAAGAGCTCGAGCGACATTGTTCCGAGACCTCCGAATCGGCTCGCGCCGTGATCGAGGCCCATCGAGAGACCCGTCAGGCGGAAGCCCGGGAACGTCGCGAGGTGATCCGCGAAGAGACCGAGGATGCACGCTTCAGGATGCGGGAGCGGATGCAGCAGATGGATCAGGACCGACTTCGCGAGGACCGCCTTCGCGAAACGCGGCCCTCCCCCCAGCTTCGTCGTGAGCTCCAGGCGCCCGGGGAGCCCCAGGCCCCCCGCATGGGGGAGCGCGCGATGCGGCCTCGCCCCGGCCCCATGATGCGTCCGGGAATGCAGGGTGACGCCGCGCAGGGTATGCGGCTTCAGCGCTCCCGGGCCCAGGCGATGCCCATGCGGGCCGCCACCACGCGCATGCCTGCAGAGGTACGGGAAGCCCATGCCACGCTCCTCGAGGTAGAGCGCGAGGTGACCACCGAGTTGAGGGAGATCCTCTCGGACGATCAGCTCCGTCAGCTTCGCACCCTGACCGCGATCGACCGCGCCGGGCCCGTGATGCGTCAGCGGATGATGGACCGTCAGACTCTTTCGATGCGCCCCCCCATGGATCCACGCATGGCTCCACGCATGGATTCGCGCATGGATTCGCGCATGG
>SLBA01000078.1 GCA_007126575.1 Gemmatimonadota bacterium
AGTGCGCCCGAGAGGATTCGAACCTCTGACCTTCGGCTCCGGAGGCCGACGCTCTATCCAGCTGAGCTACGGGCGCGTCACTGTGGGGCTTGACCCCGGCACGGTGCGCGGAATAAGCCGAGTTCTGTCCCCGTTACCGGGGCTGGACCATTTCTCTGGGCTCCGTGTCGCCACGGCGCTCGTGCGGCCGACCCGGGACTCGAGTGGGGCGGGCCGCCCCTCGTCCCTGCTTGGCCTTGCTCCGGATGGGGTTTGCCATGCGATCCACTGTTGCCAGGGACCCGGTGCGCTCTTACCGCACCCTTTCACCCTTACCTGTGTCCCGTGAGGGACCATCGGCGGTCTGCTCTCTGTGGCACTTTCCGTCGGCTCTCGCCGCCCGGGCGTTACCCGGCATCCTGCCCTGCGGAGCTCGGACTTTCCTCCGCCGGGCGACCGAAGTCCCCGGCGGCGATCCAGACTCGCGCTCCTGCCGGAGTCGGATGCGGTTGGGCACCCTTCCCCTTCAGGCCCGGAAAGCTATAGCCGCGGGGGCTCGCGGTAAAGTCTCGGCTTGTCCGTGACCGTCGCGCTCGATAGACTGCCCGCGTCCCCCACCATGCCGACCGGCCGTCCTGCGGCCCCAACGGGAGCCCCCCGTGATCCTCTGGACCCTCCTGACCCTCATCCTCATCCCGGCCGACACCGTCGGCGTGCGGTCGATCGAGCTCGATGACTACGACCGCTGGCGCTCGGTCGCCGAGACCGGGATCTCGAGCGACGGCCGCTGGATCACCTTCGCCTATCGCCAGCGCGAGACCGATGCCGTGCTCACGGTCCGGGACCTGGACTCAGGCGTCACGCACGAGATCGAGCGCGGCACCTCGAGCGCGATCTCGGACGATTCCCGCTTCCTGCGCTTCACCCTCGCCGCCCCCGTGGACGAAGACGACGACCCGCGGGAGGGGGGCGTCCTCGACCTCGACTCGGGGGAGCGGTGGACGTGGTCGGATGTGGCCTCGATGGCCCTCAGCCCCGGATCGTCGCACCTCGCCGTGCACAAACGGCCCGCCGATCGCGAAGCGGACCATTCCGGATCCACCCTGATCCTCCGGGATCTGGATGGGGGCACCGAGGAGGTCCTCGGGTACGTCAACCACTTCGCCTTCAACGAGGCGGGCACCCACCTGGCCTACACGGTCTCGGCGCCCGATCGCGAAGGGAACGGCCTCGTTCTGGTCACGCTGGACGACGGCTCCCGCCGGACCCTGGACAACGCCCGCGAGGAATACCGCCGGCTGACCTGGAGCGACAAGCGATCGGAGGGCAGCAGTCTGGCCGTGCTTCGGGGCCTCGAGATCGAGGGCATGGTCGAGGAGTCGAACACACTGGTCGCCTGGGCCGACCCGACCGGGCCCTCGCCGGTCGCCCGGGTCCTCTCCGACGTCGGAGACCAGCGCGTGATCAGCGAGAAGTCCGGACTGACCTGGAGCCGGGACCGGACGCTCCTCTACTTCGGCCTGCGGGACCAGCGCGCCGAGCCTCCGGAGTTCGAAGACGACGAGCGGGCCGATGTCGACATCTGGCACTGGGCCGACGACCGGATCCAGTCGGTCCAGATGGTCCAGGCCACCCGCGATCGCAACCAGACGGACACCGGGGTCCTCCTCGAGGACGGCCGCTTCGTCCAGATCACGGACTCGACGCTGACCTCGGTGCGGATCGGCCCCCTGGGGCAGACCGTCGTGGCCGAGGA
The DNA here is from genome assembly GCA_007126575.1 of Gemmatimonadota bacterium. Classification (GTDB taxonomy): domain Bacteria; phylum Gemmatimonadota; class Gemmatimonadetes; order Longimicrobiales; family Gaopeijiaceae; genus SLBA01. The sequence continues at coordinate 1,736 of SLBA01000078.1, forward strand.
CGACCGCGCCTACATCCACGACTGGCAGCCCCGGCTCAGCGACCTGTACGTAGTGGATCCCCGGACGGGAGAGCGCACCCTCTTCCTCGAAGGCCACCTCCGCACCCTCGGCTTCTCGCCCGACGGCGAGCTCTTCCTGTACTGGGATGGAGAGGACGTCTGGAGCTACGCCCCGGCCTCGGACGAGCACCGGAATCTCACCGCCGCGACGCCGGCCTCCTTCATCAACGACCAGTTCGATCGATGGGGAGAGAAGCCCCCGCACGGGATCGCCGGGTGGGCGGCGGATGGACGGGGTGTCCTCCTCGAAACGCGCTTCGACCTCTGGCTCGTGCCCCTCGACGGGAGCGAGGGCCACTCGATCACCGGGCCCAACGACGAGATCCGATACCGCTACCTGCAGCTGGATCCGGACGAGGAGTGGATCGACCTGGATAGGCCGATCTGGCTGACGAGCTTCGGAGAGGACGACAAGCGGGCGGGCTTTGCGCGGTGGGATGGGGATCTCCACACCGTCCTCCACGAAGACCGCTGGTTCGGGCGGCCCACGAGGGCCGAGGATGCGGACCGGGTGATCTTCACGCAGGAGAGCTTTCGCGAGTCGACCGACCTGTGGACCGCCTCGCTCGGCTCCGGGTTCGCGGATCGGGAGCGACTGACCGACGCCAACCCGCACCAGGACGAGTTCCTGTGGGGGGAGCGGATCCTCTTCGAGTTCGTGACCGTTCGGGGGGACACCCTGCAGGGCACCCTGGCGATCCCCGACGATTTCGTGGATGGGGAACGGCGCCCGATGCTCGTCAACTACTACGAGCAGAACTCGCAGAACCTGAACCGCTACCCAGGGGTCAGCTGGGCGCATCGCCCCCAGTTCGCCCGGTACCTGAGCCACGGCTACCTGGTCATGCAGCCCGATGTGGCCTTCCACACAGGCGACACCCATTCGCAGATGCTCGACGCCGTGGTCGCGGCGACCGAGGCTGTGATCGAAATGGGGTACGCGGATCCCGAGCGCGTGGGGCTGCAGGGGCACTCCTTCTCGGGGCAGGGCTCGGCCCACATCGCCACGCAGACCGACCGCTTCGCGGCAATCCTGGCGGGGGCGGCGGCCACGAACCTGGTGTCGGACTTCAACCAGCTCTGGAAGACCGCAGGGACCAACCAGCACCGCTACAACACATACGGGCAGGGGCGATTCACGACCAACCCCTTCGATGACCTGGATCTCTACATCGAGCAGTCGGCGGTGCACCATGCGGGGTCGATGGACACCCCCCTGCTGATCCTGCATGGGACCGACGACGGATCGGTGGAGTGGCTGCAGGCGGTGGAGTTCTACAACGCCCTGCGCTTCCACGAGAAGCCGGCGATCCTGCTCTCGTATCCGGGAGAGGGCCACGGGCTGAGGGAGTGGGCGAACCAGCGCGACTTCCAGGTGCGCATGAACCAGTTCTTCGATCACCACCTGACGGGGGCCCCCGCGCCCGACTGGATGATTCGCGGGGTCCCCTTCCTCGAGAAGCCGTATCACGTGCTCGAGGGGATCGGGGCCGGGTCATGAGCGCCCGGGTCGCCGTCATCACGGGGGCGAACCGGGGGATCGGCCGGGCCACCGCGCGGGGGCTGGCGCGGGCCGGCTTCGAGACCGTCCTCCTCTGCCGGACCATGGATCGGGCCGAGCAGACCGTCGAGGAGCTCGCGGCCGAGACCCGGCTCGAGCGCTTCCTGCCGGCGGCGGCCGAGCTTTCGGACCCCGCCGAGATCGAGGCGGCGGCGGCCGGGATCCTGGGCCGATTCAACCAGGTCCACCTGCTCGTGAACAACGCCGGGATCGTCAACCGCCGCTACGAGACCACGGCCGAAGGGATCGAGGAGACGCTCTCGGTCAACCATCTGGCCTACGTCCGCCTCACCTGCGCGCTCCTTCCGGGGCTCCTTCGGGCCCGGGGCACCCGGATCGTGAACCTCGCCTCCCAGGCGCACGCCCGGGAGTTCAATCCCGCCGACTTCGACGGGCCGTCGGGTTGGAAGGGGCACCGGGCCTACACCCAGTCCAAGTTCCTGAACCTGGTCTTCACCTTCGACCTGGCCCGCAGGCTCCAGGGGAGCCGGATCGCCGTCAACGCCGCGCACCCGGGGCTGGTCGCGACTCAACTCTTGGAGGGCTTCGTCGGGCCCTCGCCCATCAAGGCCCCGATCCGCGGCCTCGTCCGCCTCATCGGGAAGAGCACGGATTCGGGGGCACGCACCCCCCTTCGGGTGGCGACCGACCCGATCCTGACCGGGATCACCGGAGAGTACTTCCGAAAGGGCGATCGCAGCGATCCACCTCCGGAAGCCCGCGACCGCTCGATACAGACGCAGGTCCGGGAGTGGACGGCGGAGCTGACGGGGCTGGACTGGGGCGAGGCGGTCGAGTCCGCCCGGGGCTGATCAGCCCAGCATGCGGGCCAGCAACTCGTGGAAGTGGTGCGTCCCCACCTCGCGTCGGGGAGAGAACCGTCCCTTCCGGTAAAGGCGCGAGCGAACCCCTCTCTGGACCGATTCGACGACCTCCTCGTCCTCCATCTCGACCCGGTGCAGGTCCGCACCGGCCCCCTCGCCGCGCAGCTCCTCCTTCCAGACCCACGAGTGGAAGGAGACCCGGGTCCTCTTCGGCCCCAGGGGTCGGACCACGTTCACCGAGAGCCCCCAGGGGTAGAAATTCAGCATCAGGTTCGGAAAGAGCCAGAAATAGAAAGCCACCACCGGCTCCCCTTCGTCCGGATGCCCCGGGGGCAGGTCGAAGCCCGGCTCGCCCTTGGTCCCCATCCCGAACTGGAGGTTCCCCCAGGCGAACCGCTCGGTCCGGTAGCTGTCGTAATCCAGCGCACCGGTGAGGGATGCCCCGTGGACGAAGGGGATGTGAAACTCCTCGAGATAGTTGTCGCAGTAGAGCGCCCAGTTGGCGTCGATCAGGTAGTCGCGCGAGTGCGTCGGGTCGTACCGGAACTGGTCGAGGGGCATCCACCCCACCCGCTCCTGGACCGGCCCGATCCAGTCGGCGAAGGGCTGGGCGGGATCCACCCCGGTGAAGAGGAAGGGGCCCCATCTCTCGAGCGGGAGGGCCGGCAGGTCATCGTCTTCGGTCGGGAAGCCTTCGACCCCGTCGAACTCCGGCATGCTCTGGAAGCACCCGTCGAGCCCGAACTTGCGGCCGTGGTAGCGGCAGCGCAGGAAGCGGACGTGCCCCTCGCCCTCGACCACCATCGCCCCCCGGTGGGTGCAGACGTTCGAGAGGCAGTGCAGGGCGCCGTCGTCGGTCCGGGTCAGGACCAGCGGCTCGTCCAGGCAGCCCTCCATCAGGGTGAGCGGCTGGACGTGCCCGGGAGCGCGCACCGAGTCCGCGGGGGCCACGAGTTGCCAGCTACGGGCGAACACCCGCTCCTTCTGCCGTTCGTGCAGGGCCGGGTCCCCGTAGGCCCACCCGGGCAGGGTGTGCGAGCGACGGATGTCGGGGTCGATCTCGATGGGATCACTCATACCCATCAAGTACAACCCCCGCGGTCGCCAGGCAACCATCGTCCCACTCCCCGCATCCAACCGAACACACCCTGACCGGACTCCCATGCGCTCATTGACGATCCTACTCGCCACGACTCTGTTCCTCGCCTCCTGCTCCGATGGACCCGGGTCCGGCGACGGCGTGAACGCCACCACGCTCGAGCCGACCCTCGAGGAGCTGTACCGGGTCGGGACGGTGGAAGGAACCGGATGGGAGGCCTTCGCCCAGATCCGTTCAGTGGCGTTCGATGCCCACGGCCGGCTCTACATCCTGGATTCCGGACAGCACCACGTGGTCGTCCTGGACACCGACGGCTCCTTCCTCCGCACCATCGGGAGTCGGGGCGAGGGTCCGGAGGAGCTGCGCTCGCCCTTCGCGATGACCGTGCTGGGCACCGGCGAGGTGGCGATCTACGACATGGGGCACCAGAGCTTCCTGGTGTTCTCGGCCGACGGCGAGTTCCGCCGCTCGGTCCGTGCCGGTTTCGAGGAGGGCATACCGGGTGCCCGCATCTCGCCGCATGGAGCCTCGGGCGTCGTGTCGGTCTCACGGAACATGGTCATGATGACCCGGGGCGGGGGAGCTCCGACCCCTCCCACCACCGCACCCATCCGCCGCTTCGACCTGAGCGGCCAGGGCGAGGGCGAGGTCCTCCACGAGGCCTGGATCCCCGCACGGGAGTCCTCGACGGCCTCAGCCGAGGTACGGGTCGGTGGCGGTGGCGGCGCCCGGATCCAGGGACCGGGCATCCGTGCCTTCGAGCCCCAGGTGCACCTGGCCGCCCTCCCCGACGGGCACATGGTCGTGGCCGACACCTCGTCGTATCGGCTCCTCCTCCTCGACGCCGAGGGGAACGAGGTGAAGGTGGTGGAGCATGCGGTGACTCCCACCCCGGTGGGCGAAGCGGAACGCAGGGCCGAGCGGGAGCGCAGGCTCGTCGCGCTGCAGGAGGGCGCCGGCCCCCAGATCAGCATGGCCGGCGGAGGGGGCGCTCCCATGCCCATCGACCAGGACGCGGTGCGCGAGATGTTCCGGGGCCAGATCGAGACCATGGAGTTCTGGCACGAGATCCCCGTGATCGCCGAACTGGCCACCGATGCCGCCGGCCGGATCTGGCTGGGCCGCAGCGGGGGCGTGAACCGACCAGGACCCATCGACATCCTCTCCCCGGAGGGGGAACTCCTGGGTACGCTGGATGCCGGGCAAGGCCCCATCCCGGACGCCTTCGGCCCCGACGGCCGGGCAGCCTGGATCGAAACCGACGACCTCGACGTCCCCTACGTCCGAGTCCGCCGCATCGAGGGACTCCCCGGGGGCTGAACGGGAACCGGCGGGCCTCCCTCCCGGTAGGAACCCGCATTCCCCCTGCGCGTCCGATGTCCATCGGGCGCAGTGAGCCCACGGCCCTCCCGAACTCCAGCGGAGCCCAATGCACCGAATTCCCTCCGTCCCCATGGCCCGTCGGACCCTCGATCCGTTCTTCCTGGTCACGACTCTCATCGTGGTACTCCTCCCGGCCAGACCGTCTGCCGCAGAGGCCCAGGCAACGGACCCCGTCGGCCCCGTGATCGAGAACGGCCAGGCCCAGGTGGTCGAAGCCTTCGCCGACTCCACGAGCTGGATCCGGGAGCAGCTCTGGGTCGAGACCACCTTCGACAGCGACGGCGACGGCCGCCCCGACCGGATGCACGTCACCGTGGTGCGGCCCGCTCAGACCGAAAGCCACGGGCTGCGCGTCCCGGTGATCTACGAGACGAGCCCGTACTTCGGTGGCTCGGCCAGCGTCTCGGACATCCTCTGGAACGTGGAGCACGAAATCGGAGAGGAGCCGCCGCCCCGCGGAGAACAGCCCTACGTGGAGCATCGGCCCAACCGCGAACGCATCTCGAACTCACAGGTGAGCACCTGGGTGCCCCGTGGCTTCGCGGTGGTGCATTCGGAATCCCCCGGGACCGGGCTCTCCGAAGGCTGTCCCACCATGGGAGGCGAGAACGAGTCGCTGGCTCCGCGGGCCGTGGTGGACTGGCTCAACGGACGGGCCCGGGCCTTCACCAGCCGCGAGGGTGACGAGGAGGTCACGGCGGAATGGTCCACCGGCAGGGTCGGGATGACGGGCACTTCCTTCAACGGGACCCTCCCTCTGGCCGCGGCCACCACGGGGGTCGAGGGGCTTGAGGCGATCATCCCCATCGCCCCCAACACCTCGTACTGGCACTACTACCGGTCGCACGGCCTGGTCCGCTCGCCCGGCGGGTACCTGGGAGAGGACATCGATGGCCTCTACGACTACGTCTTCAGCGGCTATCCCGAGGTCCGCGACTACTGCAACAGCACGGTCCGCGCCGAGATGCTCGAGCAGATGGACCGGCTCAGCGGAAACTGGAGCGAGTTCTGGGCCGCGCGGGACTACGCACTGCAGACCGACAGCCTGCGGGCGGCGGTCCTGATGGCCCACGCCTGGAACGACTGGAACGTCATGCCCGAGCACAGCGTCCGCGTCATCGACGCCCTGCGCGAGCGGGACGTCCCCCTGCAGATGTACTTCCACCAGGGAGGCCATGGCGGCGCACCACCCCTCGAAATGATGAACCGCTGGTTCACCCGCTACCTCCTCGAGGTCGAAAACGGAGTCGAAGAGGATCCCCGGGCCTGGATCGTCCGCGAGGAGGATCCCCGCGAGGAGCCGACGCCCTACGCGGACTATCCGCATCCGGATGCGTCGATGGTCTCCTGGTTCCCCTCCGGAAGTCGGGGCCTGTCGATGGAGCCCTCCACCACCGGCACCCGCCAGACGGTCATCGACAACGTCCAGCTCTCGGGCGCGGAGCTCGCGCAGCTCGAGGACTCCGAGCACCGGCTCCTCTTCGCGACCGAGGAGCTGGCTCACCCCGTCCACATCTCGGGCACCGCCGAGCTCCGGGTACGGATGACCGCCGACCGGCCGCGGGCCAACCTGTCGGTCTGGCTCGTGGCGCTCCCCTGGACCGAGGCCGAGGCGCGGCAGCCCAACTTCAGCGTGATCACCCGCGGTTGGGCGGATCCCACGAACCATCGGTCGCTCACCGAGACCGACCCGATCACCCCGGGCGAGTTCCGGGACCTGCACTTCACCCTGCAGCCGACCGATCAGGTGATTCCGGCCGGCCGTCGGATCGGTCTGATGATCTTTTCGAGTGACCGCGAGTTCACCCTGTGGCCCGAGCCGGGCACCGAGCTCACCTTCGAGCTGGACGGCATCCGGCTCGACCTGCCTGTGGTGGGTGGCGGTCGGTAGTCGGGAATTCCGCCTGTATTGGATGAGGGTCCGAGAGACCTGCCCATTCAATCTGAACGGAGTTTTCATATGAAGCGCATCAATTTTCGACTCGGAGCCCTGGCACTCCTCCTTTCCTTCGGACTGATGGCGTGTGGGGATGATGGCCCCACGCAGTCGGGTGACTCCCTGACCGAAGCCGAAGCGGAGTCCATGATGGGGGCGCTCACCCTCGCCGGAGGAATGGGATTCTTCGGGATGGGGTTCTCGGCCGATGACGCCTCGGTGATGATGGAGACGATTCCGATCGACTACACCGCCGATTGCTCGGGCGGCGGATCCGTTTCGATCTCGGGAGAGGCGACCATATCGGGTCAGGGCGAGAGCATCTCGATGACCCAGACGCTCACGCACAACTCCTGCACCGAGGCGTCCCCTTCGGACGGCCGGAGCTGGACCTTCGATGGAAACCCCTCGATCAACACCCAGCTGACCGGTGGCGTGACGGATACGAGCATCAACTTCCAGGGGAGCCAGACCGGCGCGATGAGCTGGAGCAGCGACGGGCTGAGCGGCAGCTGTCAGATGAACATCAACTACAGCGTCTCCGGCTCGGCGACCGGGGGTGCGGTGACGGTGAGCATCTCGGGCTCGGTCTGCGGCCAGAATATCTCGAGCACCCAGACGGTTTCCGGCTAACGGGATACGTCCAGACGGAGGGACCCTCCACGCACCGAGAGGTCGTGGAGGGTCATCCCCTGTGCCATCGGACCCAGTTGGGCGAGCGGTAGCCTGAGTTCGCCGGATTCCGGATCCAGAAAGGGGATCCCCGCCCCCGCCTCGGTCCCGGCCAGGAGCCCCATCGCAAACCCGACCGGCAGGGGGATCCGGCCCATGCGGACTTCCTGCACCCGGAGGGACACGGCATCCCCCAGGGCCCTGGGGGCCAGCCCGAGCTGGATCCCCGTGGGCTCCCCCCTCATCCTCGAGGGAATCCCTTCCGCGTCCTCCGGGACTACGATGCGCGCGTCCAGGTAGAGGATGTCATCATCGAAGCGGAACCGCGCCTGCGGGGTCCCGTCTGCGTCGGGAAACCGCTCCGCCATCGCGTTCGCGAGGAGCTGGTTCAGATCCGCCTCGGTGAGCTCGATCGTGGTCCGCCCCTCGGTCCCCAGCTGCGCCTGCAGCGATTCGCGGACGTCCTGACCCCGCTCCGCGTCCGGCTCCACCATCACCCACTCGGTATCGGCCGGGGCCATCACCCGGGGGAGCATCATCCACCCGATCCCCACCAGGGCGATCGGGACCACGATCAGGACCAGGATCACCGCACCGAGGCACCCCAGGCAGCCAAAGATTCCCTTTCCGCTTCCCGTGGGCTGTCCGACGTCCTCGGTCATCTGCATCTCCTCTGATCGTTAGCTTAGAAGTCTGTTGAAGAAGAACAGGGGCCACTGGGACGGGGTCTTGCGCGTCCTGGTCGAGGCGGATCCCTGACAGCGATGCCGTAGCATCGGTGAAGGGATCCAACGAAGATCCAGGGCCGCAACCCCCCGTCCCCCTTCGGGTTGGGGCCGCAGGGGGCCTCCTCGGTCGTTGGTTCGCCTCGACGTAGCTTCCGCTATGCCTTCGACGAACCGCCTACGATTGAGGCCCCCTGGAGCTCCCAACAGTGGCGCCCTGTACTTCTTCAACAGACTTTTAGATTCTCGCTCCCATGATGCAGGCATCGCCGACCCCCCGCAACCGGACGCGAATGGCTGGTTTCGTTAGGACTTTGCTCATCCTCGGGCTGACGCTGGTCGGCGCTGCGCTCGAGTGGATCCCCGGGACCCCATCCCCATGGATCCCGCTCGCGGTCGTCTACCTGATCGGAGCGGGCCCGATCGCACGCGAGTCGTGGGCCGCGCTGCGGCGCGGGCGCCTGTCGGTCGATGCGCTGATGGGGATCGCGGCGGTGGGGGCGGCGGTCGTGGGCCAGCCCCTCGAAGGGGCGATCCTGATCTTCCTCTTCACCCTGTCGAACGAACTCGAGGGGATGGCGCTGGGTCGAACCCGGCGGGCAATCAGCTCGCTCATGGAGCTTCGCCCCGAAGAGGCGCGCCCCCTGAACCCGGATGGGAGCGAGGATCCTCCGGTCCCGGTCGAGGACCTGGCGCCGGGGACCCGGATCCGGGTCCGACCCGGGGAGCGGATTCCGGTCGATGGGCGGGTGGTCGAGGGGAGGGGCGATGTCGACCAGTCCGCGATCACCGGCGAGGCGATCCCGATCCGCCGGGAAACCGGGGATGACGTCTTCGCCGCCACGATCCTCTCCGGGGGGAGCCTGATCGTCGAGGTCACCCGCCCCGCCTCGGAGTCACTCGTGGCCCGGATCATCGCGCTGGTCGAGGAGGCCCGCGAGAACCAGGCGCCGGCGCAGACCTTCATCGATCGCTTCGCGCACCCCTACACCCTCGTCGTCCTCCTTACGACCACCGCGGTCGCGCTGTTGCCGCCCCTGCTCGGATGGGCGGGGTGGGAGGAGGCCTTCTATCGTGCGATGACCCTGCTCGTGGTCGCGAGCCCCTGCGCGCTGATCATCTCTACACCGGCCGCGATCCTCTCGGGGATCGCGAACGGCGCCCGCAACGGCGTCCTCTTCAAGGGCGGGGGGATCCTCGACCTGCTGGGCCAGGTCGACACCGTCGCCTTCGACAAGACCGGAACGCTGACCCTGGGGCGTCCGGGGCTCGAGTCGATCCGAACGGAGATGGATCCCGACCTCCTCCTCCAGTGGACCGCCTCGCTCGAGGTGCCGGCCGAGCACCATCTCGCGACGGCGGTCCTGGACGCGGCCGAGGGTCTCACTCTCCTTCCCGTCCAGGACTTCGAGGCCATCCCGGGCGAGGGGATCCGAGGGCTCATCCCGGAGAGGATATGGGTCGGGAACGAGGCGATGGCGGCCCGCCACGGCGTCGAGGTCCCCGACTCCCTTCACGACTGGCGGGAGAGTGAGGGGGAGCAGGGCCGGACGGTGATCCTGGTCGGCACGGACCGCGAGACGGTGGGGGCGATCAGCTTCGGGGACCAGCTGCGTCCGGGGGCCGCCGAGCACCTGCAGGCGCTGCGGGCGGGGGGGATCCGGCGCATCGTCATCCTGTCGGGGGATCATCCCGCGGCGGTGCGCAGCCAGGCGGCGGGGCTGGAGGTGGACCAGGTGGATGGAGGGCTCCTCCCCCCGCAGAAGGTCGAGGCGATCAGGGCCCTCAGCGCCGGAGGATCCCGCGTCGCGATGGTGGGGGACGGGGTCAACGACGCTCCGGCGATGGCGGCGGCCTCGGTGGGAATCGCGATGGGGGCGGCGGGCACCGATGTCGCCATCGAGACCGCCGATGTCGTCCTGATGGCCGACGACCTGGCCCGGGTCTCGTACGCCCTCGATCTTGCGCGCCGCTCGCGCCGTGTGGTCCGCCAGAACGTCTACTTCTCGGTGGGGTGGATGGCGGCGCTGGTCCTGGTGACCGCCACCGTGGGAATTCCCCTGTCACTGGCGGTGGTGGCGCACGAGGGAAGCACCCTCCTGGTCGTGCTCAACGGTCTGCGCCTCCTGCGCTGACCGGGATCTTGCCCGGCAGCCCCCTTCGGACCTATCCTCGCCGGGTCGCCATCCCAAGCCAAGGAGCCGCCCGGTGCCTGTACGTCACATCCTCTCGTTGCTCATCCTGATCCTCCCCATCTCCCTTTCCGCCCAGTCCGGCTTTCTTCCCGTCGAGATCGACGAAGAGGAGAATCGGCTGTTGATGACGATCCCCGCGGAGCGGATGGGCCAGGACTTCCTCTACATGAACACGCTGGCGACGGGGCTGGGTCAGACCAGTCCGCTGATGGATCGCGGGCAGGTGGGGATGGAGGCGGTCGTCCGCCTCGAGCGTCGGGGATCGCGGGTCCTGATGGTCCGCGACAACTGGAGCGTCCGGGCGCCGGGGAGTGACGAGGCCGGTCAGAGGGCGGCCGCGGAGTCCTTTCCGACCTCGGTGATCGCCTCCTTTCCGATCGAGTCGGAGGATGGGGGATCCACCGTCGTCGACGCGTCGTCGTTCTTCTTCTCGGATGTCTTCGGGGTGGGCAACCGCTTTCAGGGGACTATGAACGTCGACCGAAACCGGAGCTGGATCCACGCCGACTACACCGGCAGCTACCCTCTGAACACCGAGATCCGCTCCGTCCTGACCTACTCGCACAGCTCCCCGCCGGGCGCCCTCAACCAGGCCGCGCCCGACGGGAACGCCGCCACCTTCCAGCAGCATCACTCGCTGGTGGCGCTCCCCGATGAAGCTGGATTCCGGCCCCGCACCTTCGATCACCGGGCGGGAGTCTTCTCGACCTCGTTCCTGGACTTCACGCAGGGGATCGACGGGGATTACAGGGACCGCTTCACGAACCGGTGGCGGCTGATTCCGTCGGACCCCGAAGCATACATGCGCGGCGAGCTGGTGGAGCCGGTCGAGCCGATCGTCTTCTACATGGATCCGGGGATCCCGGAGCCTTACTACACCGCCTTCGTCGAGGGCGGCATGTGGTGGAACGAGATCTTCGAGGCCGCGGGATTCCGCAACGCCTTCGAGGTCCGGGATCTTCCCGAGGGCGTCGACCCGCTGGATGCGCGCTACAACATCATCTACTGGGTCCACCGGCGGGGTCCGGGCCCCTCGGTCGGCCCGTCGTTCCGTGACCCCCGGACCGGCGAGATCATGAAGACCGTCGTGCGGATGGACTCCCACCGCTCGCAGGTGGACTACAACATCTGGGCGGGGCTCCTGCCCGCCGCCGGCCCCGGTGGGTTGAATGTGGATGCCGAGGAGTTCACGATGGCCCGCCGGCGTCAGCACACGGCGCACGAGATCGGGCACACGATCGGGATCGCGCACAACTTCATCTCGGCGAGCCAGGATCGCGCCTCGGTGATGGACTACCCCGCCCCCCTGATCTCACTCGACGCCCAGGGGAATCTTGATCTGAGCCGGGCGTACAGGGATGAGGGGGGCGCCTGGGACTCGCTCGCGATCCGCTACGCGTACACTTGGTTCCCGGACGAGGACTCCGAGGCCGAGGGGCTGGCCCGGATCATCGACGACGCGCTGGCAGACGGACTCCGCTTCATCACGGGGGGGCACGCCGGGGCCGCCGGCTCGATCCCCGCGGCCACCCAGTGGGTCGAGGGCACGACGATGTTCGAGGCGGTCGAGCGGACCTCCGCGGTGCGGACTCTGCTGGTGGACCGCTTCAACGAAGAGGCGATCCAGCCGGGGGAGCCGATGTCGATGCTCAACATGCGCTTCGCCCACGTCTACCTGCATCACCGGTACGCGCTCGAGGGGCTGGTCAAGTACGTCGGGGGGATGGACTTCACCTACGCGATGCGCGGCGACGGCCAGACACCGGCGCGGATCCTTCCCGCCGACGAGCAGCGGCGCGCGCTCGAGATGGCGCTCGACGCACTCGAGCCGGAGCAGCTCGCGATTCCCGACCGGATCAATGACCTGATTCCCCCGGTCCCCTATGGCTCCGACGGCTCCGAGAACTGGATCGGCACCCCGGCGGGCACGGCCTTCGACCCGATCACGCTGGCGGGGGGGCTGGCAACCGAGGTCATCGGCAACCTGATGCACCGCCAGCGCCTGGCGCGGCTGTCGATCTTCCATGCGAGGGATGCGGACAACCCCTCGCTGCACGAGGTGCTGGAGCGAATCGTGGAGCGGACCTGGGTCGGGGACGGCCCCCTCGACAGGGCCGTCCAGCGGGTCGTACTGGATCAACTCCTGGATCGGGCGGGAGACAGCCAGGCGACCCCGGAGGTCCGTGCGGCGGCCGCCCATCACTTGGGCGTGCTGGCGGATCGAATCGGGGAGCTGGGCGCGGCCGACCGGAGCCCCGAGCAGCGGGCGCACCTGGCCATGGCCGAAAGGGATCTGGAGCACTTCTTCGCCGGGCGTGACGATCCGTCGACTCGTCCGCGCTTTCCTGTGATCCCGCTTCCCTGGCCCTAGTCGTTGGACATCCGATAGTCGACGGACATGGGTCCGGCACCCCTCCACAGGAGGATGAGGCCTCCCACGAGCATCGCCAGATCCAGGTGCATCCCGGAGACCGCGGCGAAGAGTCCATCCGAGAAGAGGGCCGGGATGCGGATTCGGACGATCGCCACGAAGATGATCGCGAGCAGCGGGAGGACCGAGACCCGGACCCCCACGCCCGCCAGCACGAGGAGTCCGCATCCCACCTCGAAGGCGCCGACCAGGGGGCCCATCAGGTCCGGCAGGGGGAATCCCCATCCCTCGAACGCCCCCGAGCCACGTCCGGGCACGAGGAGCTTGGCGAGGCCCTCCCAGGCGAAGACCCAGCCGACCAGGATCCGGATCAGGACGAGAGTGGGGTCAGGGGTGGTCCTCAGAAGGAGGATCCCCGGGGGCATCCCATCCTCGTCCGTCAACCCGGGAAAGGGAGAGGGTCCGCGTCCATCATCTCGGTGATCGTTCATGCCCGACAAGCTGTGAACTCGGCGGGTGCGGCGCCAGCCCCATCCCCCTATAATGTCGCCTTCGTGTTCCCGAGCGAGGAGGGTCCAGTGAAGCTGCGCCGAGGCGTCTTCGCCTTCTTCATCCTGTACCTGCTGGCCGTGATCTGGCCGGTAGCGCTCCCCTTCAGTGCGGCAGAGCCGTTCGTGATGGGGATCCCCTTCTCTCTCGTCTGGCCGATCCTCTGGATCATCCTGGGCGGGCTGGCGCTCTGGCTCCTCGATACCGTCGAGGAAGGGTGATGGAGCGCTGGGTCATCATCACCGCGATCATCGGCGTCTACCTGGCGCTGACGCTTGCGATCGGGCTCCGGGCCGGGCGGGACACCTCGAAGAGCGTGACGGGCTACGTGGCGGGGGATCGGGGCTTCGGGCTCCTGGTCATGTACTTCGTGACCGGTGCGTCGGTCTTTTCGGCCTTCGCCTTCCTGGGTGGGCCCGGCTGGGCGTATTCGCGGGGGGCGGCCGCCTTCTACATCCTCTCGTACGGGGTGCTGGGGATCGCCCCGTGGTACATCCTGGGGCCGCGGGCGGCACGGCTGGGACGCCGCAAGGGCTTCGTCACCCAAGCCCAGCTCCTGGTCGGCCGCTTCCCCTCGCGGGGCCTGTCGGCGATGGTCGCGCTGCTGAGCCTGATGGCGTTCATCCCGTACATCACGCTGCAGATGCGGGGCGCGGGGATCGTCATCGAAGCGGTGAGCGAGGGGAACATCCCCCTCTGGCTGGGTGCCGCGGTCGCCTACGGGATCGTCCTGATCTACGTCCTGGTCAGCGGGGTCGCAGCCGTCGGCTGGACGAACACCTTCCAGGGGATCTTCATGCTGGTGATCGCCTGGGTCCTCGGCATCTACCTTCCGATCAAGCTGTACGGGGGGATCGGGCCGATGTTCGAGGCGATCCAGATCGCCCGTCCCGAACTGCTCACCGTCCCCGGGTTGGCGGCCGACGGGAATCCCTGGAGCTGGGGGGCCTACTCGTCGGCGATCCTGGTCAGCGCGATCGGGCTCACGATGTGGCCCCACCTGTTCATGAAGGCCTTCACGGCCCGCGACGACCGGATCCTGAGGCGGACGGTCGTCCTCTTCCCGACGTTTCAGTTGTTTTTGATTCCGGTCTTCATCATCGGTTTTGCGGGCGTCCTCTTTGTAGATGATCTGGCGCAGCCCGACTTCATCCTGCCGCATCTGATTCTTTCGGTCGACCTGCCGGTGATCCTGGTCGGACTCTTCTGCGCGGGGGCGCTGTCCGCGTCGATGTCCACCGGCGACGCGCTCCTGCACGCCTCGGCGTCGGTGATGGTCGAAGACGCGGCGCGCCCCTTCCGGGCGATGAGCGAGCAGGCGCAGCGGGCGTGGATGCGGGTGGTCGTCGTCATTGCCGGGGCGATCGCCTACTACTTTGCGCTGGATCCGGACCAGTCGCTGGTCGTGCTGCTCCTCACCTCGTACGGGATCATCGCGCAGTTCGCCCCCCCGATCGTGGCCGCCATGTACTGGCGCCGGGCGACCACCGCCGGCGTCGTGGCGGGGCTCGTGGCCGGGTCCCTGACGACCCTCTTCTTCTTCCTGAATCCGGAGCTGCGTCCCTGGGAGGTCCATGAGGGCATCCTCGGGCTCTGCGTCCATCTTCCCGTTCTGATCGTGGCATCGCTCATGACCCCCATGCAGGATGCCGATCACGTCGCCCCCTTCCTGGATCCGGACCTCCGATGAATTCCGTTGATGCCCTGCGCCACCTCGTCGGTTTTCAGACCGTCTCGTGCGACTCGAACCTGGAGCTGATCGACTGGGTCGAGGACTACCTGTCCGGACTCGGGGCTCGCTGCCGTCGGACATCCAACGACGAGGGGACCAAGGCCAACCTGCTCGCGACCTTCGGGGGGGATGGGGAGCCGGGGCTGGTCCTCTCCGGGCATACGGATGTGGTGCCGGCCAATGAGCCGAGCTGGGACAGCGACCCTTTCGAGCTGACCGGTGATGGCAGCCTCTGGTACGGACGGGGCACCGCCGACATGAAGGGGTTCCTGGCGGTGGTCCTCTCGATGGCGCCGGAGCTGGCCCGGGCCAGCCGCCCGATCCATCTGGCGTTCAGCTACGACGAGGAAGTGGGATGCCTGGGCGCCCCGCGTATGATCGAGGACCTCCTGGCCCAGTATCCCCGCCCGGAACTCGCCATCGTCGGCGAGCCGACATCCATGGCCCCCGTCATCGGTCACAAGTCCGTGAACGTCTTTCGGACCCGGGTCGAGGGCAAACCGGCGCACTCGAGCCAGCCGCACATGGGGGCGGGCGCGATCCTGGCCGCCGGGCGGCTGATCGAGACCATCTGGCGGCTCGGCGAAGAGGAGCGGAAGGACCCCGAACCGGCTTTCTCGCCCCCCTGGACCACCGTCCAGGTCGGGACGATCGAGGGGGGCACGGCGCTGAACATCCTTCCCTCGAGCTGCGAGTTCCAGTGGGAGTATCGGGCGCTGCCGGGGCGGGATCAGGATCGCATTCTGCGAGAGTTCGAGCGCGAGGCCACCGAGAAGATCCTGCCCGCACTTCGGGAGTTCGCTCCCGACGCGCGGATCGTGACCCGCGAAGAGGCGAGGATCCCCCCGTTGATCCCATCCGAAGTCAGGATCCCGGGGATGGGCTCCCCTGGCGTGGTCTCCTTCGGCACCGAAGCCGGCCTCTTTCAAAGGACGGGGATCCCCACCATGGTCTGCGGTCCCGGATCCATCGATCAAGCCCATCGCCCCAACGAGTTCATCGAGCAGGTGCAGCTCGATGCGTGCGAGGCCTTCCTGCGTCAGCTGATCGGCTGACAGGCACGGGCTTTGCGTCTCAGAGGCCGCAAACCTCTGCCTGCGGGCAGCCTCATCCCCTGACCCAGGCCGCCTGATGAGCCCCCGACCCGGAAACGCCGCGCTCGCCGGAAACCGCGTCCCCCGCCCTCACCGCTTCTACCTTTCGGACGGCCGGATCCTGACCGGAGACCTCTACCGCTCCCCGAACTCCCGCCTGGCCGATCATGTGGCCAGCCTCAAGGGCTACATCGCCGTGGTCGACGCCAGGGTCGAGATCGGCGAGCCCGGCCAGAGCATGGACTTCATCGCCCTCAACAGCGCGCACGTCCTGTTCATCGAGGAGCTGGAGGATCAGGACGGATCGAGCGCCTCCTGAAAGCGCAGCCAGTTTTAGTCGGAGACCTGCCGGCGGCAGATGCCGGTCCAGTCGTCTGGATCCACCCCGCGCAGTCGGTGCGTCCGGAGCGTCTCTGCGACTGGATCCGGCCCCAGCGCCGGCGGGGGCGCCTGATTCGGGATTCGGACTCCGGCACGGTTGAAGAAGCGGGGCAGCCGGTCGCGGTCCATCTTGACCCTGAACCCGGTCTCGTGGACCCCGCGATGATGGGACGGGCAGAGCAGGACCAGGTTGTCCAGGCTGGTGGGACCCCCATCCGCCCCGTGCAGGATGTGATGCGCCGACACATAGCGCAGCCCGCATCCGGGAAACGCGCAGCCACCGTCGCGGGCCCATAGCGCCCGTCGGATGGCCGGAGGGATCGTCCGCGTCCGGCGGACTACGGATGCGTCGCAGGCCAGACGCCGCGCGGTCTCGGAGGGGATCGCCCGCCCATTCACATCCGCGACCCCCTTCCCCGTCAGCGTCTCGATCGGGACGTTTACCATGACCATGTACCGCTCCGCGCTGGGGGCTGGGGGAACGCAGCCGCATCCGGCGCCCGTCGACCCAGTCGCCCCGGCCACCGATTCCGCGGAATCGGTCTCGGACCCCGGCCGGACATCCGCGAATCCCGCCGCCATCGCCCGATCCAGGATCAGCCGCAGGGCATCCGCCCTCCGCTGATCCGGCTTCACATCCTCGGTGGCCAGGCCCCAGCGGCCCGCCTCGGGCGCCCATGCGCGATCTCGTTCGAGATCCGGGGCAGGCCCACCAGCTTGCGGGCGACCCGGACCCGCTCGCGTGCGGTGACCCGGCTCATCCCGGTGAAGTTCACGAGCCAG
>SLBA01000155.1 GCA_007126575.1 Gemmatimonadota bacterium
GAACGAAGCCCCAGGTGATCAGGGCCGGCAGGATCAGCAGGTACCGACCCCACTGGATGAAGGGCACCAAGATGATACCGAAGCGGCGAGGACGGCGTCCGGACATCGCTGGGTTGCCCTTGGTCTGATGGTGAACCGCCTTCTGGTCCGGCGGTCTCGGCGCTGACGGAACCCACGTGCGGGAGCCGGCTCACACGATTTCCCCCCCGGCCAGGCAGTCCCGCCGGGACGCCGCAGGACGGGCAGGGGAGCCTCCCCCGACAGTATGGTGTAGAGAGGGTATGCGAAACCACCTCTCCCTCCTGCTCCTGACCCTGGCGGCCAGTCTAGCCCTGCCCTGTGATGCTCGTGCTCAGAGCGGAGAGCTGCTCGAAGGGCTCAGGCAGGGGGGCGGCTGGGTCGAGATCCCCATATCCGGGGGCACGGGCACCTTCTCGACCGAGGTGCTTCCGACGCTCGGGCTGACGGTGGCGGGGTGTCTCAACGTGTGGTGGGGACACTCGGGCAGGTGGTACTTCGATGCCCGGGATCCGGTCAACGGAGGGAGACTGAACCTGAACGCGACCCCCGGCGAAGGGGTGTCCTTCTCGTACCGCACCGGGCTTCGCTCCAGCCTCGACCTTCGGGTGCGGTGGAGTGAGCCGGGGGACACTACGCTCGTGGTGTGGGTCGGGGTGGACCCAATCGGATCCAGCCGCAGGGACGCGTGCGAGCCCGTGTACGGGCCCGACGACCAGGAGCAGCACACCTCTCGCTGAGAGGCCCCGCACGATCGATCTGCCATGCGGATCCACCCTCCCCCGGTGGCTTCTCGACCGAAACCTCCCCACATTGATCTCCGCTGAAACGTGCGGCCCTCATCACTCACAACCCCCGGCTCCTTCACCCATGCCCCTTATCGACCTTTCCGGAAAGCGCGCCCTGGTGGCCGGCGTCGCCGACGACGGCGGCTTCGGCTTCGCCATCTCACGAGCCCTGGCCGATGCGGGCGCATCGGTCTGCGTCGGCTCCTGGCCGCCGGCGATGGGAATCTTCGAAAAGCTCCTGGCCCGCGGAAAGATGGACGATTCCATGACGCTCTCCGATGGGTCCGACATGGAATTCGAACGTATCTACCCCCTCGACGCCGCCTTCGACTCGATGGACGATGTGCCCGAGGAGATCCGCGAGAACAAGCGCTACAAGGATCGCGGCGACTTCACCATCGCCGGCCTGAAGGCCCGGCTCGAAGAGGACTTCGGATCGCCCTCGCTGGACATCCTGGTTCATTCGCTCGCGAATGGCCCCGAGGTGCAGAAGCCCCTGCTGGAGACGAGTCGCCGCGGGTACCTCGAGGCGATCGGTGTCAGCGCGTACAGTCATGTCTCCCTGCTCCGCTCGCTGGGCCCCCTCTTCCGACCGGGAGGCAGCTCCCTTTCCCTGACCTACCTGGCCAGCGAGCGGGCGGTGCCGGGGTACGGCGGGGGCATGAGCTCCGCCAAGGCCGCCCTCGAGAGCGACACCCGCACCCTGGCCTGGGAGGCCGGACGAAAGTGGGGGCTGCGCGTGAACACCATCAGCGCCGGACCCTACGCCAGCCGGGCGGCGAGCGCCATCGGGTTCGTCGACCGGATGGTCAGGTACTACGAGTCCAACTCTCCGCTCCAGCGCGAGATGGAGGCCGATGACGTCGGCAACACCGCCGCGTTCCTGGCGTCCCCCCTCGCCGTGGCGATCACCGGTACGGTGATCTACGTCGACAACGGGTACCACGCGATGGGCGCTGCCATGTCCGCGCCGGAACTGGCGGACGAAACCGACGTCGAATCGTAACGGACCGGAAACACGAGCTGGCGAATGTCGGAACAGAAGTTCTTTCGTTTCATATACTTATAGAGGGGCCCGAGCGTCCTGACCGGAGGGTGCATCCTCCCGACCGCGTCGGGGGAGGCGGCCAAATGGCGCGCTCCGGCCCCTCAACCGTCTCGGGGCCTCGGGTCCCGACAGGCTCGAACCCAGAACGAAGGAACCGTATTGGCTACGCAGACGTTGAATGTGCCCGACATCGATCACGATGATCTGCCCGAGCAGCTCTACCGTCATTCTCAGAGACCGGAGTGGGGAATGGCCCTGCTCGCCTGGGAGCGCAACAGTCGCAGGGCCTACCAGTTCGAAGACGGGAAGCTCCGCAAGATCCGAAAGGGGTACTACGACCTGCTCGATCCGGTCGATCCCTCGGAAGTCCCCACGACGGCGGTTCTGGCCAACCTGCAGGCGGCGATCAAGGCGCTCCAGGGCGGCTCCGACCAGAAGGTCCAGAAGGCCGTCTGCACCTTCGAGCAGCAGCTTAACCTCTTCACGAAGCTGTATCCCAAGGGATTCGACGACCCCAAGTGGGCCGAAGACAAGCGGGGCACCGCGAAGGGAGCCTCTCTCAAGCGTCATCGCGAGCCGAGCCTCGAAGCCGCACGAGAGGCGCTCGACCCGTCCCGCTCCGCAAGTCTCATCGACGAGGAGCGGCACGGTGAGCTGACCGAGTCGATCCTCGACGTTCTGGCGGGCACCAACCTGGTCCCGCTCTCGCACGTCAAGGCGCTGCGGCGACTGGACGAAGAGGAATCGGCCGAGTATGCCGAGGTCGTATTCAACCTGGTGCACGGCGACGAGCCCCTCGAGGACCGCTTCCGGAAGTATCTCAAGATGCTGACGCGGTTCCTGGGTGGCCGCCCCTCCTGGCGCACATCCACCGCCCTTCTGGCACTCACGCATCCGCAGACGGAGGTCGCCGTCCGGCGATCCGCCTTCATTCGCCAGGCAGGCTCGATCGCGCCGACCGGAGCCTACTCTCGCAAGCCCAGGGTCGCGTCGTATCTGAGCTTTCGCCGTGTCGCCCTCGGCGTGAAGACGCGACTCGAAGCCGCGGGCCACGAGCCGGCGGATCTTCTGGATGTGCACGACTTCATCTGGACGACACTGCGCAAGTCGGCCCTGGACCACCTGAACAGCGAGTAGGAGACTCGTCGTCGGTCGCTGATCGACGGCGACGGGCGCGGCACCGACAGGGGAGAGAAGCGGGCGGACAGATCTGGTGCGGCGAGCGATCGTCGCCTACGATGTGAGCGGTAACGGGCTTCATCGTCCTCCTTCCAGCCCGGGAGGCAGATCATGCACAGTTCCGCGGACGGAGTCTCCATCGAGACCACCGGAGCGTCCGCGTGCCCCTCTCTCCCCCTGTGCGGCCGCACCGAGGAGCTCTCGCTCCTTCGCGGCGCGCTCGACCGGGCCGCTGCCGGAGAGAGCACGACCCTCGTGTTGACGGGTCCCGAGGGGATGGGCAAGACCCGCCTGGCGCGGGCCGCCGTCGATGCAGCCGAGCGTCGCGGCTTCCCGGCCGCGATGGGCAGCGCGTACCCCCTGGAGTCCGGGGTGCCGTACGCCCTCTTCTGCGACGTGCTCGACCCCCTCGTACGGCACCAGGCCCCCGAGGCGCTCATCTCGCTCACCCGGGGCGCGCCGGAGTTCCAGTTCGTCTGCCCCTCGCTGGCCCTCCACGACGCGGGGGATTCCGGCCACACGCCCGAGGCGATCCCCGACCTGCGCAGCCGGCTCCTCTGGAACTTCCCGGAGTTCCTCGACCGACTCCGTCGAGGGGACCCACTCCTTCTCGTCTTCGAGGACCTCGAGTCGGCGGACCCGTCGTCACTCGAACTCCTTCACGTCCTGGCCCGCCGATCACTCGGGTTTCCCTGCGTGCTGCTGCTCACCCTCGATCCCGACGGGTCTCCGGAAGGGCCCGGGATCATGGAGGCCGTGCGGGGAGTCGCCAACGGATCCGGCGCGGAGCTGAGGCCCCTCGCTCCCCTGGCCCCCGAGGACACGGTCGAGCTCGTGGCGGGCGGGTTCGGGGTCGATCCCGAGGTCGTGCGGGGCTTCGCGATCGAGCTCTGCCGATGGACGGGGGGCAACCCCCTGTTCGTGAGAGCGACCCTGGACCGCCTCGTCGAAGCCGGACAGATCCATCGCGAGGGGGGAAGCTGGGTCGGATGGGAGACCTCGGACCTCACTCCACCCACCTCGGTGGAGTCGCTCGTCATGGAGCGAGTGGCCGCGCTTTCGTCCCCGGCGGGGAGCGTCGCCGGACTGGCCGCGGTCATCGGTCCGAAGGTCCGGTTCGAGGTCCTGGCGGGTGCCTCGACTCTCGGCGAATCCGCGCTCTTTCGCGCCCTCGACGAGCTGCGCGCCCGGGGGTTCCTGCGGGAGGAGATCTCGGGCGGCGAGGCCTACTTCGTCTTCGCCCACCCCGTTCTTCGCGAAGTCCTCTACCGTTCCCTGGGGCTGGTCCACGCGCAGCGGGCGCACGGGGAGGTCCTTCAGGCGCTGATCGACCTCTACGGCGAGGAGGCCCTCGAGCGCGCCGACGAGCTGGCGGTCCACGTGGACCGGGCCGGAGAGACCGTCGATGCGCGCAGGGCCGGCCGCATCCTGACCGCGGCCGGGGGGCAGGCGCTGCGGGCCAATGCCGACCGGGAAGCGGCCCGCTACCTCGAGCGCGCCAGGCACTGGCTGTCCGGCGAGGACGAGGCCGAGGACATCGTCGACGATCGGATCGGCGTGCTCACCGATCTGGCCCGTGCCCATCAGCGTCGCGGCCGCTACGACGAAGCGACCACGCACCTGGCCGAAGCGCGCGAACTCCTGGGGAGCAGGGGCAGCCCGAGCGAGCTGGCCGCGATCGACCGGCGGCTCGGACTCGCAACCTTCTGGGCGGGACGGGCCGACGAGGCCCTCGCCCACTGGGACCACGGACTGCAGACGCTCGGCTCCGGGAGTGACCCCGCCCTCGAAGCTCGTCTGCGCCTGGCTCGGGCGGCGTGCCTGCAGGAGACCGGACAGGTCGACCAGGCCGCCGCCGAGGCCGCCCGGGCGCTCGACCTCGCCGACGAGCTAGACGATCCAGGGCTTCAGGTGAGCGCGCACATGAACCTGACCCTCCTGCACACCTGGGCCGGACCGACCGAGCGCGCTCGCCATCACGGGGCGGCCGCCCTCTCCCGCGCCGAAGCGTCCGGAGGCCGCGTGGCGAGGCTCTCTGCGCATTGGGCGATGGCCGTACTCGAAGGGCTCACGGGGCATCCCACGGCGCTGCGCTCCCACCTTGACCGGGCCTGGCCACTGGCCGAGGCGCTCGGCTCGCCCCTGCTGAAGCTGCGTCTGGCCGAGGTCGAGATTGAGTACGCCGCGCGGGTCGGGCACTGGAAGCGGGGGAGCGATCTTGCCGCAGAGTCGATCCGGATGGCCCGGGAGCTGAACCAGCGGATGGTCCTCCCCAGACTGCTGGTGCTTTCGGGACTCCTGCACCTGGCTCGCGGAGGCGTCGAGATGGCCGGTGCCGAGTTCGACGAGGCCTGGGAGCTCACCGGGGTCGGCCAGGGCGCGAGCCCGATGACGATGCACACCGCGATCCTGGCTCGGGCCGGCCGGGCCGCGCTCCACCTCGCGACCGGAGAGCATCGGGAGGCGATAGCCGTGGGTGACGAGGGGATGGAGCTCGTGGATCGGTCCGGATACCGGGCCTGGGGGGTGCACCGGCTGCTGCCGACTCTTGCCGAGGCGGCGCTCCACCTGCGGGATCTCGACCGGGCTCGCGCGGTTGCCACGCGGTTGCGAAGCGACGCCGAGCGCCTCGATCATCCCGCGGCGCGGGCGTGGTCGTCGATTTGTGAGGCGCTGGTGGTCTGGCTCGAGGGGGATTCCTCTCGAGGCGCCCGCGAGATGGCCGAAGGGGCCGAAGCGCTCGAGTCGATGGGCCTGCTGCCCGATGCGGCGCGGCTCCGACGCCAGGTGGCCGGGCGCCTGGCCGAGATCGGAGACCGTGAGGGTGCGGTCCGGGAACTCCGCCGGGCCCACGAAGCCCTC
>SLBA01000201.1 GCA_007126575.1 Gemmatimonadota bacterium
CTCGCAGAAGTTCGGCTGCACGTCGGAGACCCTCCGGCGATGGGTGCGACGAGCTGAAAAGGACTCGGGACGGCGTGAGGGGCTCACCACGGACGAGCGTGAGCGAATCAAGGACCTGGAGAGGGAGAACCGTGAGCTCAAGCGAGCGAACGAGATTCTGCGCAAGGCGTCCGCGCGACTCATCGCTTCGCGTCGGTGCCCGGCCCAGGCGGAGCTCGACCGCCAACGGAAGTGATGGTGCAGTTCATCGACGACTACCGGAACGTCTACGGGGTCGAGTCGATCTGCCGAGTGATCCCGATCGCCTCGTCGACATATTACGCTTTCAACCCGGATCCTGCACTACGGGGATAGTCTGAGGATGCAAAACACCGCCTGAGGCCATACGTTACGGGGACTTCTGGCAGGAAGTATCCCTCGAGACGCGAGGCACCCAGACGGTGCGCCACCAGCATATTCCCTCCCGGCCCCATGTGCAAGGTTCGACGTCACCCCTTCGGCTGAGGCACAGCGCCTCGGGCCTCACGGATGGGGCGGGGTTGGTGCTTCTTCGCAGAATCTGGGACCAGTACCGGGTGGGTACCATTCTGGATGCGCAAACGGCGTCGATCCCGGGTCGTTTTCGTCCGGCGCTCATGGTGGAGGTCTGGGTGGCGCTCCTGCTGTATGGAGGCGCGGTGATGCACGACCTCCGGTGGTTCGGTGGTCGGGGGATCCGGGAGATCTTCGGCTGGAAGCGAGTCCCGGACCCCAGCACCTTCGGCCGCTGGCTGCGACGAGCCGGATCGGCCCTGGTCCCGGTGGTGGACGAGCTGATCTGGTTCCTGGTTCGTGCCCGCTGGGCCGAGGTCGGGCCCCCAGCGAGCGTCACGCTGGTGCTGGACTCCACCGTCGCGGTCCGCTACGGCCTGAAGCAGGCGGGTGCGGAGAAGGGATACAACCCGAAGAAGCGAGGCCGCCCGAGCCACCACCCCATGGTCGCGACCCTGGCCGAGACGGGAGACCTGATGGGGGTCCGCTGGCGGCCGGGGTCGGCCTCGGCTTCGGGGGGCGCCACATCGTGGCTCCCCCTCCTCGTGGCCCGGCTCCGGGACGCGGGGGTCTCGGACATCACGGTCCGTCTGGACAAGGGCTTCTTCAGCCGGGCCATGGTGGCGTGTCTCGAGGATCTGGGCGTCTCCTGTCTGCTCAGGGTCCCCGACCACCACTGGGTCCGCGGTGCCCTTGGCCCCATGCGGTGCTCGGCCAAGAGCCTCGAGATCACCCGAGATCCGGATCTGGCGATCTGGTCCGGGAGCGGGACGCTCTACGACGCCAGACTCCTCTCCCTGGAGTGGCGGCGCACGGAGGCGGCCGACGCCCAGCTCTTCGAGGGTGTCCGGATCACCCAGCGCTCCCACGTGCTCACCAACCTCCCGGGACTTCACGCCCTCACCGCCTGGCGCCTCTACAACGACGGTGCCGTGGTCGAGAAGCGTATCGAAGAACTTTCCCAACTCGGGGCCGGCCGCACGGCCGTGGACGATCTGGACGGCAATGCTCTTCTCTGGCAGATGGCCGGGCTGGCCTAGCAGCTTCCCCACGTCATCCGGTCCACCACGCTCCAGGGATCCTGGCGCACCGCCCAGCCGAACCGGCTCCGGACCTGGATCTTCCGCATGCCCGGGAAGCTGACCCGTCACGCCCGGAAGACCTGCCTCCAGCTTCTGCGCTCCGAGCCCGTTCGCCTCCTCCTGCTCCGTGCCCTGCGAACTGTCGGCCAACTCCGGGGACCTCCTTCCCTGCCCATCGCGGCCTGATCGTCCCCGAAACCACTCCCTTCCACCCCGAACTCCCCCGGGGCTCGCCGGTGTGCGTCCATCGACCAGAAACCCGGGTCGCAACACTCCGGAAACCACCCCCAGGTCCACCCTCCGAGCTCCGTTCTGAAGGCTCCACCCCGACCATAGACCCTCTTCAGTCGCCTACAGTCACCACGAGGGATGTAGTGCAGGATCCGGGTTCAAATCCGGTCCCCGCCCGCGGAGTGCCGGATGACCGACCGAGGTGTGGAGCCCTGACCTCGGCGCGGGGTAACTGCGTGTCATGAGCCCTTCAGACCCTCGACAGCCCGACGTGCGGCCTCTTCGCAGGAACATGTTTCTACGGGTCCTCGAGCCCCTTCTCTGGCTCGGACTCGCGCTCTTCGTGCTGGCCCGTTTTGGTCCCCAGATCGAGGCATGGACTGGGATCGGACCCGGACCGGCCGCTGAGTCGGCGGTGCCCGAGGGGCTCGCTCTGGCCATGCTGGACGGTGAGGAGTTCGGGCCGGACGAGCTCGAGGGTCGGGTGCGGGTCTTCACCTTCTGGGCGACCTGGTGCCGGGTCTGTCACCTCGAGCTGCCCTTCGTGCAGCGGTTGCACGAGGAGTGGGGCGACACCGACAAGGTCCAGGTCGTGGGGCTGTCGATCGACCGTATCGGGGCCAGTGCGGTGTGGACGCATGCGCAAGAGCAGGGCTTCACCTTTCCGCAGGCGTTGGCCACGTCCGATCTGCGTCGTGCGCTCGGGGCGGCCCGAGCCGTGCCCACGACCGTGATCGTGGATTCCGATGGCCGGGTTCACCACGTGCTGGTCGGGGTGAGTGGCCCGGGTACGCTGAGCCGTGCGGTGCGGCGGCTGGCGGATCGGGAGCCGGGGGCCGACGACTGATCCCGCGTTCCAATGCGCTGCGGATCTTCGGGACATCGTCCGGTCACGGGCTCGATGCTCCCAGACTGCCTGTTTATCGAGCGAGCCACGGGCCTTCCCCGGGATCCGAGTCGGTGCGGTGGGGCTCGCCCGCTGGCTTACCGTAAAGGGCAACGGAGTCCTCGAGAGAACGAAAACAGGTACCGGTGCCGATGACGGTTTTTACTTTCGAGCAGACAGACGAGGCCGAGTGGAACGTGGTCAACGACGGCGTGATGGGAGGCCGGTCCGAGGGCTTCGTGACGGTCGAGGGCGGCACCCTGCGCTTCACCGGCACGCTCGTTACACAGGGTGGTGGCTTCACCTTGGTGCGGGCTCGGCGCGTGATCGATCTGTCGGGGCAGGTGGGGCTCGAGCTGCGGGTTCGCGGCAGTGGACGCCAGTTCGAGATCGAGGTCGGCGATGGATTGCGAAGCTTCGGGAGACGCGTGTCGCGTCGGGCTCCGTTCGTGGCCTCGGAAGAGTGGTCGCTGGTCCGCGTGCCCTTCAACACGCTGCGGAGCACCATCTTCGGGCAGGCGGTGAACGCGGCGCCCATCGACCTGGCGCGCATCGAGAGCATTGGGCTCTATATGGTCGATGGACAGGACGGGCCCTTCCGTCTGGAAGTGGACTTCATCCGGTCGTACGGCGTCGAGGATCATCGGTGAACCGCACGCGACTGGGTGAACTGGAGCGAATATCGAGTCACCGCAGGCTCGCCCCGACCCGAATGACGGCTTCGAGCCAGCTTTTCGGTATGTAAAGGCAGGTGGACACGATCCCGATGCTCGCCCGGCACGTTGCGACGAACGCAACGAGGGAACCTCGACTCGAAAGGACCGGACCCAACCATGAACATCACCGCGTCGGCCTGTCTTCATTCCGGGCTCGTCCTGCTGCTCGTCACTCCTGGCCTGGCGCCAAAGGCACTCCGCGCGCAGGGTCCTCCACCGCCCCAGGTGCTTCAGGATGGCCTGATCCCCTCCGACCTCCATGACCTCTACACCGCACTGAACCTCCGTCCCGCCCCGGATGCTCCCCTTTTCGCCTACGCCCCGGCTCGCGCCATGGAGGGGTACCACTACAGTTGGGCCGGCCTCGCGGGGGACGAAGCCGGCTTCCACGAAGGGGAGGACTTCGGCACGGTCCGCACCCTGGGCCCCGGTGACTTCCGGGCCATCGGTCGGAGCCAGGGACGGTTCGGCGAAGTCGTGGTTCGCCAGGAGGAAGCGACCGAAGAGGGCTTCGCTCGCTGGGTCTACTACACCTACGTGGATGGCAGGCCGATGGGAATGACCGAAGTCCTCCAGCCGGTCGCCTCCGTTTCGGTCGCTGCAGACGGCTCGGAGGGGACGTTCGTCATTGAGGACCCAGACGGCCATACGGGATCAGGGTACTTCGCGCGGGCCGGATGGAAAGTGAAGGACGGGCGCACGATCCACTGGATCGAGGGGGCTCCGGAACCGGCCTTCTCGGCCACCATGCTCCGCTACCACGAGGAGGGCGGAGATGCGGTCGGCCACTTTCTGAACAGCAGCGGTGAGCTCCTGGGTATATTGCGATACGATCGCGCCACTGGCGCCGGAAGCTTCGCGGCCCCGGGCCAGAATGACGACCAACCCATCTGCTGGGACGCCGCGATGCAGGATGCGCCCTGCGCTTCGGCCGATGCCACCCGCCATCCTTCGGACACCTCGGAGCCCGCCGGCACGAACGGGGTCGGGGACCCCATCGTCCTCCACCATGAGGCGTCCGGAATGCGCTTGACGCTCCCCGTGGACACCCGTAACCAGAAAGGTCGCTTCGACGACGGCATCCTCGGCGGCCGCATCCAGAGCGTCTTTCCCCAGGAGGCTCCCGAAGACTGGAACGCGGTCCGTGTGGATTTCCGGCCCCTCGGCCCGGTGTCGGGAGTGCTCTATTTCTATGCGCTCCCCGCCGAGGGTGTGGACAGTGAGGACTGGACGAGCGAGGATCCGGATACCGTGAAGCAACGGTTTGGATTCCAGTTCACACCGGACCTCGAAATGGATCTGGCCGCTACCTACGCAGGACATGCGGCGATCCAGTTCGAGGCCCGTGCCGGGTACGGATAGATGGGCACTCTCGTGCGCCACCTCATGGTCTTCGACGAGGGCATGCGCTACGGGGTCACCGTCAATGTAGCCTACATGCTCGAATATGGAGATGGGCGTGACAAGCTGGAGGAGCGCGTGGAATGGATCGAAAACGAGGTGCTCATCGAGATCCCGCGATAAGCCTTGACTTGAGCGGGCCTCGAACATGAACCGGGCACCGACGCTAGGGACCCTGCTCCGCGAGGTCTATCAGGAACTCATCCACCTCGACTCGCGACTCTGGCGAACGATGGCCGCGCTCCTCCGTCCGGGTGAGGCTGCAGTCCTCTGGACCCGGGGGCTCAGCGAGGGGGTGCTTCTGCCACCCTTCCGTCTCTACCTGATTGCGAGTGGCCTCTTCTTTCTGACCGGCGGGGGGCTCTGGATGTCGGAAGCGGTCGCCACGACCATGGAAGAGATGCTGCCCGACGCCGGCGAACTCGGAGTTCGTCTCGAGGCGCTTCGTGCGGCCGTCACGGCAAGGGCGCTCGGTTGGGTCGCGCTCATTCGAATGGTCAGTCTCGTTCCCGTCGCCCTGCTCCTGGCGTTGTTCATCCGTCGTGGCCAGCCCCGTATCGCACCGGCCTTCGTCTTTGCCATGAACTACTTCACCGTGGCGTTCTCATTGGCGGTCTTCCTGTCCTTCGCGGGTTGGTGTCTTCTTGCGTGGCCGGGGACCGCCGGATGGGAGCCGTGGTTAAACCAGGCCTCCATGGTGGTGGAGCGCACACTGCTGCTGGTCTGGCTCGTGCTCGGGATACGCCGATTCCTGGATCGCGGCTGGCTCCTCAGTGTCTCTGGTGCCATGCTTCTGGCCCTTGTCGACCTGGTCATGCTCGTGGTGGGCTTCGGGATCGGAGTGGGCATGATGGGTGAGCTACTGCATCATTGACCGTCGGGTTATCGACCCCTGCCCGTTATGGAGTGGTCCCTCACCGCCCACTCCCCTTCGGCTGACTGGTCCAGCAGCATTTGCACCTTTACGAACCAGGAACGTCGTTCCGTGTCCGTGGGGGGCTTCCTCAACATCACCTCGATAAGAACGGTGCCGGACTCGAGAGCCCAGGCATCCGGGTAGAAGCAAACCTGCGCATCGAACTCCTCCACTTGGCGATTCTCGCCGCCGGAGGGACGTTGCGTCCCGGACTCCGCCGGCGCCTCACGGGTAAACCGGATAGCGCCGAGCTGGCGCGAGTCCGGAAGGCGGGTGAAGGAGACGCCGGCCGTCCTATTCAGGGTCGATACCGCCTGGAGCGAGTACCCGTGGAACTCGGCAAGGTAGTCCGCCACCGGCTTCTCCAGCGCTTCAGCCACCGAGGCCAGTGAGGCGACGTTGTCGCTGCGGAGATGCAGGGAAACCTGTGCGCCGTCAGGGGAAACCATCTCCCTTTCGACGAGCAGATCGGTCGCCACTTCCAACACGACCCATTCCAGATCGCGGTCCTGAGCCTCCGCTGAACCCGGAGCCAGTTAGGCACCCACGGCCAGACCCGACAAGAGCGAGAACGTGGTCAGTCGCGACATCGTCACCTCCGGTGAGAGAATCCACTCTGTAGTATGGCGTACGATCACGAAAAGAACCAAATCTGGGGCGACAGTGCCTCCGGGTTGGGTTCCCCAGTCGTCCTCCCTGGCTGCGGATCTTGATCGGCTCAGAAATATGTGATTCCAGAAACGAGGCACTCGGTACGAAAAGCTGTGTAGAACTAATCTCTGAGGCATACGTCGGCATCCCGGCCTTCTTCCGGAGATGGTGTGGCTAATGTTTAACGGACTTACCTGAGGAGTACCGATGAAGCAGGCCTTCATTCCATGTCTGGCCGCTTTCGCGGTCCTGCTCGCGACGACGGGGTTGTCTGCACAGCAGTCTGACGAGGGTGCCCATAGTCTGATCGAGGACGCGTGGGCACTCCAGTTCGCGATCACTGAGAACCTGACACTTGGCTCGTTCGCAGGGGGAGTCATCTCTGCCAAACACCACCGTGGCGACGCACGAGCCTTGAGGTACGGGTTGTCGCTGTCAGCCGGTCATGTGGCCGCTCGGACCGATCGGACGGATGCCATGATCGGAGTGGACGTTCATTTCCTGCGATACCCGACCCTGCAGCGGGACCCGGACAGCGACCTCCACATGTTCTGGGGGATCGGTCCGACTGTGCGATTCCAGTCGCATCGTGTCAGTCCCCCGGATGGAGAGGATGCGACCACCCATGGGCTGTCTGTCGGAGCGAGCGGAACGATCGGGGCCGAATGGTTCGTGAGGCCGCGGATCGGCCTTTCGGCAGAGTACCAGTCGGCTCTGACGGCCATGTACCAGTCGGGCTCCTCGCCGAGCGTATGGACGGTCCGACTGGCTCAGAGGGGAGTCCGCTTCGGTGCATCGGTCTATTTTCGTTGAGTGCCCCCCCAACTGAGGAGTCACCTCGTTCATGCAGGGCAACCGGGTTCGGAGTTGTCTGGTCTGACCCGATGATCGTTGCGACCGCCCCCCTTTACTCGCCCGGAACACCGCCGGGGCTGAGAGGTACTCGCTGCCTCTCCCGGTCCTCTCACTTCCGGCCCTCTGCGCTGCCATGTCCTCGAACGTCTTTGGTACCGAGCTGGAACCCTGCAGCCACGACCCGCTCACCGGTTTCTATCGGGACGGGTGCTGCGAAACCGGTCCCGAGGATCTGGGGGTCCACACCGTCTGCGCAATCATGACCGAGGGGTTCCTGGAGTTCAGCAGGGAGCGCGGAAACGACCTCTCGACGCCCCGTCCGGAGTACGGATTCCCGGGGCTCGAACCCGGCGATCGCTGGTGCCTCTGCGCCGTGCGCTGGAAAGAGGCGTGGGAAGCCGGGAAGGCTCCCCAGGTGGTGCTGACTGCCACCCACGAAGCTACCCTTGAGGTCGTCCCCCTCGAGGTGCTGGTGAAGGTTGCATGGCGCGAGGAGCGGGCCTCGCCCTGAGCGCCGGCCCGGGGCGGGTCCTACCCCTTCATCACCTTCACCGCCAGGCGCCGGGTCCGGGGGCCATCCCACTCCGCCAGAAAGATGCCCTGCCAGCGTCCCAGGACCGGCTTCCCACCCTCGACCAGGAGGGTGAGCCCCGGCCCGAAGAGGCTGGTCTTGACGTGGGAGTCGGAGTTTCCCTCGGCATGGCGATA
Organism: Gemmatimonadota bacterium; assembly: GCA_007126575.1. Classification (GTDB taxonomy): domain Bacteria; phylum Gemmatimonadota; class Gemmatimonadetes; order Longimicrobiales; family Gaopeijiaceae; genus SLBA01. The sequence continues at coordinate 7,978 of SLBA01000201.1, forward strand.
GTACGGCTCGTGCTGGGGCACCAGCGCCTGCATCTTCGCCACCATGTCGGTGGCCGCGTCCGGGTCGGCGTTCTCGTTCACCGTGAGGGCACAGGTGGTATGCAGGACCCAGAGATGGACTACTCCTTCCTCCACCCCTGATGCGCGGACCTCCTCTTCCACACGGGCACCGATGTCCACCAGGACCTCTCGCGACGGGGTTTCGATCTGCAGCATCCTCATGCGGTGTCTCCTTGCACTGTGAGATGGGGCGCCTCCCAGGAAGGCGTACAGCAGGTCCACGTCGAGGGTTCGTCGAAGGATCCCTCCCTCCCTCCCTCCCGTCGAGCCCGGAGAGGCCGGTCGAGGCCATCTGGGGGACGATGGGGGTGACCACGGCGCCGAAGGAGACTCCGACCACGTGACCGATCAGGGTGATCGTGAGCGCGGCCACGGGGGTGAACCCGCCCCCACGAGGAAGGGAGCCGCCAGGGCCACCGAGGCCCCGAACCCGGTCTGGATCTCCTTCAGATGGGCGCGGGTCGTCTCGACGGCCTCTTCGTCCTGACCGTCATGTACGAACTCGACCCTCCCTCCGTCGGCCAGGGCGTCGAAGCGGTGGGTGGAGGCGTACTGATCTACCCCCACCCCCACTCCGCCCCGCTCCTCGAGGGCCGCGAGGTCGGCGTCCTGATCGCTCATTTCGGACTTCGAAACGCGGGCGGAGACCAGGCTGATCACTGCGACCAGCATGAGAGAAGAGAGCGCAGAACGGTATCGTGTGATCACGGGTGGACTCCTGCTGATGGGATGGGGCTTTGTCACCATCCACTACCGGCGAACCCGTCGAAACGTTGAATCCGATCCGTCGACGCTCCCCTCACCACCCCACGTCCACCCTCAGTGTCCAGAGCTCCCCGGAATACGGTGCGGCTGGGGGGCGACCTCGACCATGCCTGAGCGAGATGGCCTCGATGCGGGTCCCGGGTCTCCAGACGAGCCCCACCCGCAGCTCCTCGCTGCTCGGCGAGGCGAGCTGGGAGAACCCGATGGTCCCCACGCTCGAGTGCCCTCGATGGATGGCGCCGTCGGCCTCCAACGCCAGGTCCGCCGGCAGGGGCATGGCCCACCATCCCCGCAGACTCAGCCGTGAAGAGTCGGCGATGTAGGGGCGAAGCTCCTCTTCGGACGGATCCATGGTCGCGGCCACGCCCCCGGAGCGGATCGCGTGCGCCGGTCCGACGAAGACCGCCACCGAAGGCAGAAAGGGCCGGGCCGGATCCGTCCACTGCAGCTCGGGCCCCAGTGCCAGGACCTGGTTCTGGAAGTCGGAACTGGACTCCAGCTGTGCCCTCAGGCTCGCTCCCAGGAAGCCGAAGTGATAGTCGTCCCGACCCGACTCTCCGCGTCGGGACAGCGCCATCTGCAGCCCGATCGTTCCCTCGATCTGCGACACGGTCGCCAGCGGGTTCGAGAACCCAACCGGTGCGGTCAGGTCCCAGGACGCCGCAGCCACCCGACGTCGTGGCCGCACCGCCCGATCGTCCTGGCTTGCCCGGCACTGCCCACCGATCAACCCGATCCCCACCCCCATCTCACCTCGGTCGGAGCGGAGCAGGGACGAGGTGATCCGCACCCCGGGCGGGGTACCCATCGCGGCTGCGCATACCATCTCACCCGCCGAACGATCTGTGGCCTGCGCCACCGCCGGGTTCGGGGTGGTCAGGAGGAGGCCGGCCCCCACCACCGCGATGAGCAGGGATGTCGGCCAGTTGAACGAATAAGCGAAAGACATGGGAAGTCCAGGGTTTGCCGGCAGAAGTATGGTGACACCTTGTACAAACTACAGGAATGGAGGGTGGTGTGAGAAACAGAGCGTCGTCGCCAGTTCTGGCGCTCCTGTGGCTGCCTGTGCAGATTGCCCGACGGGAATCCCCGTTCCCGTTCGCTCCTCGAACTCGGGCCCGCAATGTCCAGATCGTCCGCCAGGGGCCTCATCCCTCTCCTGACCGTCTTGATCGCGTGCCAGGATACCCCGGACACGCACAGCATCCGGATGCTGGAGTCGGTCGCTGACGACGTCCCGGTGGTTCGCAGCGAGCCGTCGAACCTGAACGCCGCACCCGCGGGGTGGGAGGTGATCGAACTGGTTCGGCTGGGCGGTCAGGACCCGGGCAACCCGGCGGAGTCGTTCGGCGACGTTCGCGGCGTCGAACTGGATGAGGATGGGAGGATCTACGTTCTCGACCGCCAGGCGTCCGCCGTGCGGGTCTTCGGGTCGGATGGGGCCCACCTGGGTGACATCGGCCAGCGGGGAGAAGGGCCGGGGGAGTTCACGGCTCCCGCAGGCCTCGTCATGGCAAGGGATGGCCGACTCTGGGTGAGCGACCGATCGCGGTACACGGTGTTCGACCGATCGGGTGCGGTGGTCGAGACCCTGCGTCGCACCGCGGGTGGGGGAGGGGACCCGGTCGTTACGTCGGATGGGAGTCTCTACGAGTCGTTCCTGTTCAATTACGATCCGCTGAACCGGACCGGTGACTACGCCTTTCTCGAGCTGGCTCCCGACGGGGACCAGATGGTCGCCATCGATACGATCCGGCGACCCGCGTTGATCGAGGCCTACTGGTGGGTGGAGTTCGGAGCGCAGGGCGAGGGGGGGATGTGGCCCGTCCCCTTCGCGACGGAATTCCACGACCATCCGGATCCCGACGGCGGGTTCTGGCGGGGCGCGACCGACGGCTTCCGCTTTGTCCGATTCTCGGCCGGGGGCGAGGCGGAGCAGGTCGTGGAGCGATCCGGCGCGGGAAGGACGCGCATGGAAGGGAGCGTCCGAAGCGATACGATCGCAGCCCTTCGAGAGACCTTCGGCGAACGCATCCAGGTCGAACGTTCGATGATGCCGGAGCACCTGCCGGACTGGAGCGCCTTCTTTGTGGACGACGAAGGGCGGCTCTGGGTCGAGCGGTTCAGGAGCCCGGACTCCAATCCGCTCGACCCGAGGCAGTGGGAGGTCTACGACCCGTCCGGAGACTACCTGGGGGTGTTGAACCTCCCGCTTGAGCGCACCCCCAGGCCGAAGATCCGAAACGGCAGGATGGTCGGCACCGTGCGCGACTCCCTGGGAGTCACGCATGTCGTCCTCTTTCGCCTGGACACGGGGTGAGCTACCGGCCTCCGCCGATGGTCATCCGCACGAAGAGACCCTCGATCCCCACATCCGGCCCATCGGCCAGGGAGTTGCCCCCGAGCCGCCAGTTGCTCGAGTAGGGCTGGAAGGTGTAGCCCGCATGGAGTCCGAGCGTCGGGCCTCCACTCCCGGCGCCGAAGCGGTAGTGCCCCCCGAGTCCGACGCTGACCAGCAGGCTCCCCTGTCGGAGGGTCGCTTCGCGATTGGGGCTGTTGACCACGCTGTCGAAGTCGTCGCCGGTTCCGGTGGGGCCGAGTGCGAGTGAAAAGCCTCCACCCCCGAAGCCCGCCGTGGGGAAGATCTCGAGCCCCGTCCCGGTATCGTAGAGATAGCCGATCTGGAACAGCCCGTACCCTCCGGAGAGGGAGACATCGCGGCCTCCGACGGTGGACTCCCCCGAAGAGAGCCAGTAGCCCTCACCCCCGACCATCAGGGTTCGTCCCCGCAGGCCGTATCCGCCACCACCGATGGAGAGCATGGTGCGATCGAATTCGGGATAGCCGAGGGTCAGGAGCCGTTCGTTGAGATCGGCGATCTCCACCGTCTGCACCCCGATCCCGAAATACCCATGGCCACCGCCCTGAGCCTGGAGGGCACCGGCGGTGCCGGCGAGTACCAGGATGATCACCGCGAGGGACCCTCCCCGCAGGAATGTCGAGACCTTCAGATCAAACCGCATGTGCGCCTCCGATTGGATGACATCGGGGGAGGACTACCGTCGGGGCATCCAGAGTACGACCGGACTGTCGAAGGGTTCCAGTCGGTCCTACGGGTCCTCGCCCCGGAGGATTGCCCGCAGGGCGGCGTGGGCGCGCTCGTCGTCGCGCTGGGTGAGGGCGTTGACCGTTGCGGAGCGGAGGTCGTCGCTGTCGGACTCCCGGTAGGCCCGGATCAGCGCGTCGGTGGCTTCCTGCGACGGGCTCCCTGCCAGGGCCCAGAGGATCTGTCTGCGGAGGAGGGTCTCGTCGGTATCCCGGTACACCGAGAGCAGGAACTCCATGTCCGCCCCGCGCCAGCTCGCCTGGTTGAGGGCGGCGGCCCTCATCTGGGCCGGCAGGGTCCGGTCGCCGACCCGCTCGCGCACCCACGCCCGATCCGCTTCGCGCGGAGAGGTGGAGAGCTGCGCGAGGATCGTGGTACGGAGGTGGTCGTCGTCGGCCGTCTCGAAGAGCGTGCGGATGCGGGTGGCCTCGTCCGCCGAGGCATCCTTCAGGATGTCGGAGATGATCAGGATCACCCCGCGGGGCTCCAGTTCGCCCTCCTCCACCAGGGCCAGGGAGCGATCCCGGCCCGCCCCATCGGGCAACTCGAGCAGGGTGTGCGCCGCGAGCAGCCGCACCGTCTGGTCGTCATCCGTTCTTGCGATCTCGACCAGGAGGTCCCGATCCTCCGGATCCCCCCATTCCCTGATGGCATGGAGCGCGGCCCGCCGGGTGAAGGGGTCCGGCTCATTCCGGACGGCGTGGACCACGCGGTCGCGGTCAAGGGCCCCGGTCGCGAGGGCGTGCCCGAGCACCGTCGAGCGCAGGGGCATCGCGCACGCATCCGCCTCGCCGGCGCTTTCGAGTTCATCGAGGACATCGTCGAGGATCGCCGGGTCGCGATCGAAGAGGGTGTAAAAGACGGTCACCCGCTCTCGAAGTCGGGCGGGATCACAGTCGGCGGGGAGCTCGGAAGGGCTGCCACCTTCCCGTGTGACCCTCGCGACGGAGAAGGGAACATAGGCCAGGCGGGACTCGGCCGGCGTCGCGCCACGGAGCACGCTCACACCGGTGACGGCGCCGGCTCTTACAGCGGCTGGAGCGGTGGAAACCGTCCCGACCGTGAAGGGGACCTCCCGTCGCTCCGCTTCGATCCTCAGAGGGAGCGAGACGGTGTCCCCGCGCTCCAGCGTCCGGCGATGCACCGCGAGCTCGGCGAGCACCGACTCCACCCGTTCGCGCAGTCGCGCGGTCTCTTCGACGGGCTCCCGGGTCTCCCGTCCCGCAAGGAGGGAGCGGGCCTCCTCGAGCCGGCTCGACGCCTCCATCACCTCCGCGAGCAGCGCATTCCGGTCGACATCGGAGCTCGAGAAGGTCTCCGAGACCGCCTGCACCCGTGCGAGCGCCTCATAGTAGAGGGCGTCCGCAAGATGGATCGACTCGGGCTCGCTCTGACGCAGCTCGGTGAACAGGGTGATGGCTCGCTCGTACTCCCGTCGAGTCAGCGCCCGTCGGGCTTCCCGGTAGAGGGTGTCGGCCGGAGTGAGCCGGTCGATCGACTCGACCTCTCCGAACCGGTCGCCGATGTCGGGGCCGTCGGAGGACTGCGCCTCGGCACCGCCCGCTCCCACCGCCATCACGATCCAGATCATCATCAGGGTTCTCATTGCTCTGCTCCATCACGGGCGAAGGTATGGATCCGGGGGAGGATCCGCTGCTCGGACATTCCCTCGGCGATCAGTTCGATCTCGACTCGGGCGGCATCGGATTCCGAGGCCGGAAGGCCCACGACCTGGACAAGGAGAAACTCCAGGTCCTCGAGAAGCCGCATCAGTTCGGGGTCGAGAGGCTCCGGCTCGCCCAGCAGGAAGCGGGTGCCGTCGAGAAGCGCCCGGGCCTGGTCGCGGATTTCGCCGGGTACGGTCCCGGCCTCGGGGTCGGCTCCCCCGGCCAGTCGGGTCAGGAGCGGACCCACCTCCAGCAGGTGAAGGTTCGTGACGAAACGGAAATCCGAGAGCACGGGGGTCTCCACGGGGAGCTCGGCCACTGAAGGCTCACCTTCCGATTCGGCGATCGGCGCGATCGGCGTGGGATCCGACGTCTCCCCGCTCTCGGGACCCGTCACCTGGGCTACCTCTTCGACCTCCGGCGCAGGGGGGATGGGGGCGCTCGCTCTCCCGATCACGAGCCCCGCGACACCCGCCGCCAGCAGGGCAGGGACCCACACGATCGCGGGAGCTCTTCGGGCAGGTCGACGCGTCGGGAGCTCCGCCCGGATCGCCGTCCACATCGCTTCCACCGGGGGCTCGGGCGGGGGTGCCCCCTCCTCGAGCTGCTCCAGCACGTGCCGGAGATCTCTGTCTTCGTCACTCATCCGATTGACTCCCTGAGTTCGGTTCCCAGCTCTCCCCGCAGACGGGCCCGCGCTCTCGAAAGACGGGCCTTCGATGTCCCGACCTCCACCTCCAGGGCCTCTGCGATTTCCCGGTGCGTCCACCCTTCCAGATCGTGGAGCAGCAGGACGGTCCGGTAGATGTCGGGAAGCCCCGCCACCGCCTCCTGCAACCGGTCCCTGACCGCGAAGGCGAGGGGCTCCGGGTTGTCGCTGCCCACCAGCTCGGGGGTGAAGGGCTCCCGCCCATTCCGATGACGCCCTCGACTCCGGAGACCATTCAGCACCGTCCGCACACAGATCCGATGAAGCCAGCTTCCAAAGGCCGCATCTCCCCGGAAATCCCCGAGGCTGGCGAAGGCGCGGATGAAGGACTCTTGCGTCAGATCCCGCGCGAGCTCCTCGTCACGGCACATCCGCCAGGCCAGTCGATGGACCTGGTGCACATGCCGGTCGTAGAGATGGCGAAAGGCCACCTCGTCGCCGGACTGCGCCCGGGCGATCCACGCTTCGACTGGGGATTCGTTCTCCATTCTGCCCCTGAGACACGGTGAGCGACGGGAGGGTTGCGATCCGAAGAATCCCTCTCACCATGCACCGTCGCAAGGCTGCGGGGTCAGAAGGCCGAGGCGGGTTCGTCCGTAGTCAGAGTCGAGTCCCATCCCGAAGGAAGAGGAACCCACCATGATCTGTCCCCGACATATGACCCCGCCGTGGATTGCCGGCATCCTCTTCCTGGCGCTCTCGACCGTTCCCATGGAAGGGCTCGAGGCGCAGGAACCCGAGCGCAGCTACGGGATCGAGGGGTACCGGGTGGAGCTCGAACTGGGAGTGGATGGCGGCTACTGGGTCGAGGAGTCCATCGACTTCGTCTATGAGGGCACCTACTCCCAGGGATTCCGGACGCTGGCCACCCGCGGGCTGGATGCCATCACCGATATCCAGGTCTCGAGCCCCGATGTGGAGCTCCTCGAGGTCTCCGTCAACGAGCGGGGGCGGAGTGTGGAGGTCACATGGGACTTCGAACCCCGCGGAGAGCCGACCACCTTCGAGGTCGGCTATCGGGTGATGGGAGCCCTGCAGGAGGTGGAGGGCGAGAACCGGATTGCCTGGGATGCCGTGGGTGCCGCGTGGGAGGTCCCCATCCGAGACCTCGAGGTCCGCATCCGGTGGCCTGATTTCGGTCTGGGGGAGGACGAGATCCGATTCGTGCCCGCCGATGAGGGGACCCTGACCCGAGACTCGGGCTGGGAGGTCCACTTCGTGAGGGGCGAGTTGGATGCCCGGACCCCCTACGGCGTGCAGGTGGGCTTCCCGGCGCAGCTTCCCGGCCGGGAGCCGTCCGAGGGACGGTTTCGGGTCTTCCTCTTCGCGGTGGGGGCCTTCCTGGTCGGATTCCTTCCGGGGACGCTCCTCGCCCTCCTCTGGCGAGATCCCCGCGACCCACCCACGGTGGTCCCCGAGGGGATCCCCGACCTGCCCCTGGAGCAGGTGGGATACCTGGTGAGTGGCACGAGCTACTACGGGCTTCGCGTGTTCACTGCCTTCGTCGTGGATCTGGCACGAAGGGGGCATCTCACCCTCGAGCGCGCCGATTCCGATGGGGAGTTCGGAGCCACGGACGAGGATGGATCCCTCGCGGCCGGGAGCCTCAAGGTGATGCGCGTCGACCCACCACCCTCGGACACCCTTACCGAGAGCGAGGCGGCCTTCCTGGACGCGGTCGGGGAGCACGACTCCTTCCAGGCCTTCCTGGGGTCGGCGATCCGGCCCCAGACGCTGGCCCGCCGGCGTGCAAGGGAGGAACTGGTCCGGTCCGGTCACATCGAGGTGCATCCGGAGCGGAAGCGGGGAGCACTCCTGGCCTCCTTCCTCCTGCCGGCCCTGATGGGGCTCGCGGCGTGGAGGATCGAGTCCGATCTGATGACGGGCATCCTCCTGGGTGGCCTGCTGGGGCTGGTCCCGGGGCTGTGGATCGCGGCTGCCGAGGGGGGACATCAACTCACGGAGCGAGGGGCCCGTCTCAGGGCCCGGATCCGCACCCGCCACGAGGAGCTGCGGGAGGAGCTCGAGGAGGCCGTCGAGGAGGATCCGGGACACGCGGTCCAGCTTCTCGCCCGACATCTTCCCTTCATGATCCTGGACCCCAAACTCTCCCACGAACTCCTCGAGCGCCTCGAGGAGGTCGTGGAGGAGGATGGCGGTGACTTCGAGCTTCCCGCCTGGATCCACCAGGCCGTCGGAGGCCGGACCGATGACCTCCATAGCCTCCTCCTCCTGCTATGGATCACCCAGGGCTCCCAGCCCCGCATGCAGATGGGCTCGACGGGCTCCGGTATGCCCGGCGGCTTCTCCGGTGGCGCCGGAGTCTCCACCGGTGTGGGCGGAGGGGGCGGAGGGATGCGCTGATCCCGTCAGCCGGGAGGCCCATCCGCGGTAGGCCCGTAGATGCCGGGCACCGCGACGTCCAGCAGGCGGTAGCAGACCCCGAGCTGGCCCCGATGATGGGCCGTGTGGCTCACCAGGTATTGTCGGAGGAGGGGGCCCCGCGGACCCTCGAAGTAGACCACAGCGCCACCCCGCATGGCCCATGGCCTGGCCAGATCCTCGGGGGTCAGACTCCGGATGGCCTCGAGCGCGGGAGCCGAACTTTCCGCGAAGAGGTCGAGGATGGCACTCCGGGTGCGCGCTCCGGACGGGGTGTATCCACCCTTTGTGACATCCCATTCATCCTCGGTGGCGATGAGGTGGGCGAGGCGCGGGAGCTCGGCGATGTGGGCCGCCAGGGTGGCCAGCGACATGGAGCGGTCGTGGGGCTGCCAGTCGGCATGCTCGTCGGGGAACGCCGAGAGAATGCGACGGGTGGCGGCGAACTCGTCCTCCACATCGTGGAAGAAGAGCTGAAAGGGAGTGAGAGGCGACATGGGCTCCAGTGGGTTGAGGGAGCCGAATGGTAGCCTGCCCGGCCCGACCTCGCCATCATCTCGCCGGCGGTCCGACTCCGACGTTCGACCTGCGGGAGCGGATCCAGTCGAGGACCTCGGAGGGCATCAGAAGGTCATCGGAGATTCCGGCCAGCTCTTCGGCTTCCCTCCACTCGGTTTCGAGGAGGCCCATCTCGCCGTCGAGGGCGCGCCGTTCGGATTCCTCGTTCGTCGCCATCTCGAGAGCCAGCCGGATCTCGGGAAGGCCGGTGGAAATACGATGGGGGATTTCCCGACCCGGATGCGTGGGGTCGATGTTCCAGGAATGCCGCAGTTCCGCCGTGGCGATTCGCATCAGTCGATCGGGTGACCCGGCGCGTACGAGTTTCGAGGTGGCAGCGGATACCTGATCGGCCTTCCCGACAACGGTGTTCATCGGAGGAAGCAGGATCCGCAGCGCTCGCAGGGCGGCCGTGCCGTCGATGACCGGGTCCCGAAGCCGAGGGAGCTCGAGGCTCCATCCGAATTCGTGTTCGCTCGGGACCATCCTGAGTTTCCGGGCGTCTCCCCGCCGGAGCACGGTTCCATCGACCCTGCCCATCCTGCGGACGTCGTTGACCTTGCGGAGGGCGAGCCAGGCTCCCGTGCCCACGGCGATGGTCCCGAGCCCGAGACTCACGACGGAGGCAGCCACATACGCTCCGCCCACGCCGGCACCGGCGATGATCGTGTTTCGCTTCCACCGTCGCCGGATCCGGTTCGCGTACCGCCAGAAGGCGAGCTCGGGACCCTCCGCCCGCCCGACCCGCAGAAGCGCCGTTCCGTCGGCGACCCGACCCAGCGCCATGTGGTCGGATGAGGCCTCGATCGTCGCGGTCTCGAATCGGCGCTCCAGCTCCTCCAACGGTTCCCATCGCTCGAGGAGGGGAGCCAGGTTCCAGCTCCGGCAGGCCCGGCAGATGACCCACAGCCGCCCCTTCTCCGTATCGAAGGCCAGTGTCCGACCAACCGGAAAGGCCTCCAGAACCTCGTTGGTCCCGAGCGATGCCCGGCAGGAGATGCATCGGGAGTACATGTGCACCTTCGGGTCGAGTGGGTCGAGTGAGCAGAGTGGACACGCGATGGGGGTCCTGCCCTGAACGGTAGTACTCACGACTCGTGGTTACAAACGCCTGGAAGACGCCGCGCTCGACAATATCGAGGATCAGGACGGATCCAGCGCCTCCTGAAAGCGCAGCCAGCTCTCGTCGGACACCTGCCGGCGGCAGACGCCGGTCCAGTCGTCCGGATCCACCCCCCGGAGCCGGTGCGTCCGGAGCGTCTCTTCGACCGGATCCGGCCCCAGCGCCGGCGGGGGCGCCTGGTTCGGGATCCGGACCCCCGCCCGATTGAAGAACCGGGGCAGCCGATCGCGGCCAAGTTTGACCGTGAAGCCGGTCTCGTGGACCCCACGGTGATGGGACGGGCAGAGGAGGACCAGGTTGTCCAGGCTCGTCGGGCCCCCATCCGCCCAGTGCAGGATGTGATGCGCCGACACGTAGCGCAGCCCGCATCCCGGAAAGGCGCAGCCGCCGTCGCGGGCCCACAGCGCACGCCGGATGGCCGGCGGGATCGTCCGCGTCCAGGACCTTGATCAGGAGCGCGCCGACCTCGGGGGGCAGGGTGGCAGGGATGCGGACCATC
>SLBA01000160.1 GCA_007126575.1 Gemmatimonadota bacterium
CCCGCCAATGTGGAGATGATCGAGGTATACCGGGGCGTAGCCACTCTTCCCGGCGAATTCGCGGACAACAACGCACGCCGCTGCGGCGCCATCGTCGTCTGGACTCGCCGGGGGCGATGAGTCTACGAAAGACTCCATCCGTTCCGTTCGACTCGTGACAGCCCCGTCCTCACCCCGCTTCGCGCCAGTATTCGATCAGCGCCTCGAGCGCCCCGGGGTGCCGCGGCCGCCGAGGCACATACAGATGGAGCTCCGGGGCGGTCGTCTCGCAGCACGGCCTGTACCGATTGCTGCAGCTCCTCGAAGGCGGGGCCGATCGCCTCGAGCAGCTCCCGGCCCGTGTCCGTCAGCTCCACCCCGCCTGTCGAACGCTCGAAGAGCGGCACCCCCAGGTCGTCTTCCAGCCGGGTGACCCTGTGCGCGTGCGGACGCCCCCGTGCGTCCCAGCTCGCGCCCGGCCGCGGCGAGACTGCCGGTGCGGCCCACGCCGCTTCCATGGCTCGCCCGGGACCCGGCTCCGCCCGCCGTCCGGCAGCCTCCGGCGGGGCCCCGCAGTTGCCATGGCTCGCCCGGCGGGCCACGTTGACGGATCGCCCTGCTCCTCGAGATCCCGGACGGACCCATGTCGCCGAAACTGACCCGCCGCGAATCGCTCAAGACCATGGGCCTCCTCCTGGGAGGGACCTTCTTTCCATGGCACGCCTACGCCCGAAACGAAGCCGGCGAGCCCCTCATCCTGCCCGGGCCGGAGCATCGGTTCACCCCGGAGCGACCCATCACGGCGATCACACTCGGTGCCGGGGCGCGGGGCAACACCTATGGCGACTTCGCCCTCGAGTTTCCGGAGCAGATCGACATCGTGGGGGTGGCCGAGCCGGTCCCCATCCGCAGCGAGCGCTACGCCGCGGCCCACGGGATCCCCGACGAGCACCGCTTCGTCACCTGGGAGCACGTCTTCGAGCGGCCGAAGTTTGCCGACGCGATCATCATCACCACCCCGGACGACCTCCATTACGGCCCGTGCATGGCGGCCCTGCGCATGGGGTATGACATCCTGCTCGAAAAGCCCATCTCTCCGTCGGAGCAGGAGTGCCGCGAGATCCTCGATCTCACCCGCGAGACGGGACGGATTGTGGCGGTATGCCATGTGCTCCGGTACGCCCCGTACTTCGTGAAGCTCCGGGAGCTCATGCACTCCGGGGCCATCGGGCGGCTTGTGAGCATCCAGCATCTCGAGCCCATCGAACATGTCCACATGGCGCACTCCTTCGTCCGGGGAAACTGGCACGACAGCGTGGCCACCGCCCCCATCATCCTGGCCAAGTCGTCTCACGACCTGGACATGCTCCGCTGGCTCGTCGATGGGCCGAGCCGAAGCATCCAGGCCTTCGGGGACCTCTCGTGGTTCCACAGGGGGAATGCGCCCCCGGGCAGCACCCCGCGCTGCACCGACGGGTGTGCCGTCGAGGGCGAGTGCCCCTACTCGGCACTCCGGATCTATCATCGGAACCGGAGTTGGCTCCACGTTTTCGACCTTCCCGACGACCGCGAGGACTGGGACGACGCGATTCTCGAGCTCCTGCAGACCACCGACTACGGCCGCTGTGTCTATCGCATGGACAACGACCAGTGCGATCACTACGTCAGCAACATCCTCTTCGAGGACGGGGTCACCGCCAGCTTCTCGATGGAGGCCTTCACGCCGTGGGGCCGGCGCCGCACGAGGGTCATGGGGAGCATGGGGTACATCGAGGGCGACATGAACCAGATGGCCATCTACGACTTCCGAACCGGTGAGCGCGAGGTCCTCGAGACCCGGGTCCTGGATCGGGACGAGTATGCAGGGTCGGGCCACGGCGGGGGTGACTGGCGGCTCATGGCGAACTGGGTCGAGGCGGTGGCGAGGCAGGACGCCTCGCTGCTCACCTCGAGCCTGGACGCCTCGGTCGAAAGCCACGTCATGGCCTTCGCCGCCGAGCGGAGCCGCCACAACGGCACCGTGGAGCCCGTTCGGCTGTAGGCAGGCGCTCGGTCGGGTCCGGAAGGGGGCCCTGCTTCGCGGCGATGACCGGAAACATGCCAAACGTGGACAAATCCGAGGTGTTTGTACAATTTCCGGCAATAATGACCGGAAATCATGCATGGGTGGTCACGGCTCGTGGAGCCGTGTCATCTTTCCGGTAATAATGACCGGAAATCGTACACGGAGCGATTTTCGGGTGACGTTTGGCATGTTTCCGGTCATGGGGGTGGCTGCCGAGCCTTGGATTGCAGGCGAGGAGGGCGTCGCTGCAGCTCCTCGACAGCCGCGGCGGTTGGGTCGAGATTGCCCCCGGTCCCCGGTCCCCGGTCCCCGGTCCGCGATCCCCAGCTCCCGCGCCGGAGGCGTCTTCTCCCATCTTCTCGCCCCGAACGACCCCCTACCTTGTCTGAAGCGGCCTCCACGTGACCCAGACCGAGAGGGATCCGAACATGACCAGAAGGAAGACGACTCCGCCTGTCCGCTCCACCCGGGCGCCCGACCGCAAGGTCGATCAAGACACCGACCGGGGGCTCGAGGTAGAGCGTGACCGGGAACCCGAGCGAGGCATGTACCGGGAGGCCGATCGGGACTGGACGGACCGGGCGCAGCTCGAAGACGCCCTGATCGAGGTGATCAAGACCCGGGCCGCCAGGCTCCGACGTTCAGGCACCCGCGGCAACGCACGAAAGCACGCGATCAGGATGCTGCGCGCCGATGGCGAGATCGTGAAGGCGATCCTCGGAAGCCGCCAGGAAATGGTGGCGATGATGGAACAGGAGCTCAGCTCCCTGAGGCAGAAGGACGGCAAGGGACCCACCCCTGAAGGGCCACCGACCTGCCGAACCCAGTGAGGCGGTGTACGATGGTACATATGTTTTTGAGTGACTTGGGATGGGCTACGAATGGGATCCGGCGAAGGCGAGGTCCAATTGGTCGAAGCACGGTGTGCGCTTCGCTGATGCCGTGACCGTGCTTTCCGACGAACGCGCGCTGACGATCGATGACCCTCACCCGAGCGAGGCACGGTACGTGACCATCGCGGTCGATACGTTGGCTCGAACACCCGTGGTGGTGTGGACCTGGCGCGACGAAACCACGGTGCGCCTGATCTCGGCGCGGCCAGCGACCCGAACGGAGCGAAGACAATACGCTCGAGGTGAACCATGAGGGACGAATACGATTTCAGCAAAGGCCGGCGAGGAGCGATCGATGCCCTACCGCGGGGGAAGACCCGGATCACGATCCGGTTGGACGACGATGTCCTCGAGTGGTTTCGGAGCCAGGCGGACGCATCGGGCGGCGGCAATTACCAGACGATGATCAACGCCGCCCTGCGTGAGTACATCGCCGGAAGTACCGAATCGCTCGAAGAGAGCCTACGGCGGATCGTTCGAGAGGAACTGGCCCGTAGTGCCTCTCCGACCTGATCGGCGACCGGCCCGCAACCGAGATCGCGTGAGCGGCGACGATGATCTGCGTCCGTTGACTCAGTTCCCCGGGGGGGAATCGGTGGAGAGCGGGCGGTGGCTTTCGGAGGTGCCCGGCTTTCGGAGCAGGAGGTGGCCGAGGCCCAGGCCGAGGAAGCTGACGGCGAGCCATTGCCAGAAGGCGAAGCTGAGCCAGATCGACACCCCGATCTCTCTCCAGTCCGTGTCCACCCATCCCAGGTCCCGCTGATCGAAATACAGGGCGATCTGGCTCAGGCCCACGGCCACCAGGGGCGCGAGCACCATCAGCGCCGGCCACACCGACTCCTCCTGCCGCCGGACACGACCGATGTGGAGCCCCAGGACCCCTCCATAGAAGCCCAGAAAGGCGAGCACTGCCAACGCTTCGTGCCCCTTTCTGTGCACGACGGAGAGGTCCAGCCGGAGGAGCCCTTCCAGGCCCAGGAGGACCCCGCCGGCCACCCCGAGTGCGAGGAGGAGCAGGGACCGAGGCCGGAGGGACCCCGGCTGACGTCCCCGTCGGGCCAGATAGCCCGCGACGGGGATCAGGAGCAGCATGCCCACCAGGAACCCTCCCGAAAGCCAGCGCGCGCCGCCGGGGTTGCGTCGCTCCGAGGCGAGCCTCGAAATCACCGTGTAGGCCCAGTCGAAGCCACCGGGATAGTGCCGGGCGGCCATGGCCACGCCGAGTACCACCGCCACCACGGAACCTGCAAAGCAGAGGAGCGCTGTGGTTCGTCCGGTTCTGGAGATCAGGTCGCGCATGAGGGGAGAGAAACGGGGGTCGAGTCTCGAGGGTGCGATGCGACCGAGACCTCACCGGCCGCTAGCCCTTCTACACCGAACCGCGCATGATGGGGTATAAAGTCGAAGGTAAGGGAAGGCGGCACCCGACCCGACGCGGGCCGATCCGCAGCACCGAGGATTGCCCGTACGGCCCCGGAGCCCATCGATCTGAACTCAGGGAGGCGAAGATGGCGGAGTCCCCTTTCGAGCCGAGCCGGGCAGATCTCTCGGCGATCCTCGCGAAGCTTCCCGAAACGGTGGTGGTGGTCGACCAGGATGGGACGATCCGGTACCTGAACCGGACGGATCCGAGCTTCAGCCCGGAGCAGTTCATCGGGGTGGTGGCCGACGAACTGGTGCACGAGGAGCATCGAGCCCTCTTCCACGATCACCTCGCGCGGCTCCGGGAGACGGGTCGGCCCCAGGAATACGAGGTCAATGTGGTGGTCGGGGCGAACTTCGATCGCTGGTTTCGCACCCGCATGCTTTCTCTCGGTGACCTCGAGGAGTCCGGGGCGGTCCTCATGATCTCCAGCGACATCACCGAGGCTAAGATGCTCGAGGACGAGGCGGCACGGTTGCGGCGTCTCCTTCCCATCTGTTCCTGGTGTGGGCGGATCCGCGATGAGAACGGCGAATGGTCGGATCTGGCAAGCTATGTGGCTCGCTGGGAGAAGACCACGATCTCCCATGGGATCTGCTCGAACTGCGCGGACAGCGATTTCGACGGGGCGGCCGGCGGAGCGGCCGGGTAGCGCACGTCCCTGGCACCACGGTATGCGGACGCTGCAGCCTCGACCTCCCTTGCTTGCAAAACGAGGCTGCCGGGGAAATATTGTGTCCGTAGAACCGCTCGTAACGGACTGTGCGACCGCCTGTTCGAAGCAGGACCCAGGTCGTTCCCGGGCGGTCCGACGATAGCCCGGTTCGCTCCCCGGCGAACCCCCAGGTACCCCTCTACCTCTGGAGGTCATCATGTCCCTGCGGTTGCCCCTTGTCTGGAAGGTCTCGGCCCTCCCCATCATCGTCCCCGCCGTTCTCCTCATTCCGGGATTCGGAGGGGAAGCCGACGCCGGAGCCGAGACGATCGCGGTGCTCTCGCCCGAGGTGCGCTACGGTCCAGCGGTGGAGGTCGAAGGTGGGATGGTCCGAAGCTATGTGACGGAGGAGGACGGTCGTGTCGTGGAGCTGGGTGTAGCGGTGGATGCGGGCGTGCTTCCAGCCCTTCCGGGCTCGCACGACCCGGGCGGGATCGTGACTCCCGACGGACACAGCATCTTCGTCTGGGAGCTCCCGCTCCCCGAGGGACACGGGACCCCCTTCGATCACGCCACCCTGGACTGGGTTCCCGCCGGGCACGAGCCTCCCGGGGTCTACGACGTCCCGCACTTCGACGTCCACTTCTACACGATCTCGATGGAGGAGCGGATGGCCATCGTACCGACGGGACCCGAGTTCGGTGAAGCGGCGGCGCGCCATCCGGCCCCGGAATACGTTCCTGAAGGGTACGTCGATCCGGGAATGCCTCCGGTGCCGCAGATGGGGGTCCACTGGGCGGACCTGTCGTCGCCGGAGCTCCAGCCCGAGGGTGCGGAGCCCTTCACCCGGACCTTCATTTACGGTTCGTGGGATGGACGCATGATCTTCGTCGAGCCCATGGTCGCGCTGTCGTGGCTCGAGACCCGTCCAGACGAGACGATCGCCGTCGCGACCGCGGAGCGCTATGATCCACCCGGCCTCTGGCCCGGAGCCTATCGGGTCTACTTCGACGCCGACTCCGACGAGTACCGAGTGGCGCTGACCGATCTCAGGGAGCGCTGAAGCGTCCTCGCTGCAGCGCTCAGGGATGGAAGGGCAGCAGAACGGGGAGCAGCCAGACCACGATGATCAGCACGAGGACGGTCAGCGGTGCTCCCAGCTTGACGTAGTCCATGTATCGGTACCCCCCGGGGCCCATCACGAGGACGTTGGCGGGGTGGGCCACCGGGCTGGACAGGCTCGCGGCGGATAGCGCGACGCCCATCATCAGGGTGTGGGGAGAGATGCCGAGATCGGCGGCGGTGGTGAGCGCGATGGGCGCCATCACCACGACCAGGGCGATGCTCGGAATCATCTGGGCGCCGATCGCGGTCATCACGCAGAGGCCGGCGAGGACGGCCCGGGGTCCGAACTCTCCCGCGCCTTCGACCATCCCCTCGGCCAGCATCCGGGCGGCTCCGGTCTGGTCCATCGCGATCCCGAGCGGGAGCATCCCCGCGATCAGGACCACGGCCGGCCATTCGATGGCCCGATAGGCCTCCTGTGCCGTGACGCAGCGGGTGAGCACCATGAGCGTGGCACCGATCAGCACCCCGATCGCGATCGGGATCCATCCCATCAGAACGGGGAAGAGGACTCCGACCAGGACGACGACCGAGAGCGGCGCCAGTTCGGTGCGGGGAGCTTCCTGCATCGACTCGGTGAGGATCAGGAAGTCCGGGTCCCCGGCCAGGAATTTCAGTCGCCGGCGAGCGCCGAACACCAGGAGCGAGTCACCGAACTGAAGCGGCATGTCGCGCAGGTTCGTTCGGTGCACCTCTCCGGCCCGCCAGATTGCCAGGACCGACAGCCCGTACTTGTCGCGGAACCCGATCTTGCGGGGGGTGGAGCCCACGAGCTTGGTCCGGGGCGAGAGTACGACTTCGAGCAGCCCCACCTTCTCGGACTCGAGTTCGTCGAGGAGCAGGTCGCCCTCCTCTTCGATCTCAAGCTTCTGCAGGCCGCGCAGGACGAGCAGGGTCTCCGGTCTCGCCTTGACCAGGAGGAGGTCGTCGGGCCTGAGGACCTCTTCGGGCCCCGGGATCAGGAGGGTCTGATCGTTCCGCCGGATCCCGAGGACCGTGAGGCCGGCGGCGTCTCCGAGGCGGCTGTCGCGCAGACTTCGCCCGGAGAGGAGTGACTCGTGGGTGATTCTCAGGGCGAAGAACCGTTCCTCGAGGCGGTAGGTCCGCAGGGCCTCTTCCAGCGAGAGCCTGCGCACCGTTCCGAACTCCGGCGTGCCATCGAGGGCATCGAAGCGATCGTGGGGCCCCTGGAGGAGGAGCGCGTCTCCCGCGTCGAGCGGGGTGTCCTCGAGGTTCGTCCGGCTCAGCCTCGAGTCCCGCAGGATCGCGAGCACCACCGCCCCGGTCCGCCTCCTCAGGTCGGTCTGGTTCAGGGTGCGCCCCACGAGGGGGGACTCCTTCGGGATGCGCACCTCGGCGATCCCGATCTCGGCCGAGACGAGATTTCGCTCCACCCGGTCCTCGGTTTCGAGCTCCAGGTGCCGTTCCCCCCGGAGAGCGACCAGGAGATCCGGGCGCCCCTGCACGATCAGCCGATCCCCCCCTCGAAGGACGGCCTCGGGGCCCGGGGCAAGTTCGGCGCCGGCAGGCCGCTGAATGGCCAGGACATGAAGGCCCAGGGCAGAGCCCAGGCGGCTTTCGGCCAGGGTCTTGCCCTCGAGCAGGGTCCGGTCGGGAAGTCGAATGCTGAAGACCCGTTCATGCAGGTCGTAGCTTTCGACCAGGTCCCGGTCGCCGGAGGCTCCGGCTTCCCGCCGAGGGTCTCGTTCGGGCAGGAGGTGCCGTCCCACGAGGACCACGAAGGCGATCCCTGCCCCCAGGATCACGAGGGCGATCGGGGTGAAGTCGAAGAGTCCGAAGGGCTGGAAGCCCTGCATTTCCAGGGCATCGCTCACCAGGATGTTGGGTGGGGTCCCGACCAGGGTGAGCAAGCCACCCATGAGGCAGGCCAGGGCCAGGGGCAGAAGGAGGCGGGAGGGCGGTCGATGGGTGCGCCGGGCGATGTCCATCACCACCGGGAGCATCAT
Organism: Gemmatimonadota bacterium; assembly: GCA_007126575.1. GTDB lineage: Bacteria > Gemmatimonadota > Gemmatimonadetes > Longimicrobiales > Gaopeijiaceae > SLBA01. Next base: position 8,108 of record SLBA01000160.1, read on the forward strand.
CGCCGCCACCCCGATGTTGTTCATGACCGACGAGAGGACCCCGGCGGTGACCATGATCACCACCAGGAGTCGTGCCTCTCCGTGTCCCGCCATCCGGAGCACCTGCCGGCCCAGGATTCCCGCAACCCCCGTGCGGGCCAGACCAGCGCTGATCACGAACATCCCGGCCACCGTGATGACCGCGGGGCTGCTGAAGCCGGAGAGCGCCTGTCCCGGCGTGACCAGTCCCAGCACCGCCAACGCGGCCAGCACCAGGAGCGCGGTCAGGTCCATGCGCAGCCACCCGGTCACGAAGAGCACCATGGCCGCCACGAGGATGGCGAGGACGAGCGCGATTTCGATGGTCATACGGCAGGATCCCTCACCCGCCCGAAATCGCACCCATGACGATGAAGGGCTCTTTCCCTTCGGCCACCGAAGGGGGAAGGGGGCGGTCGGACGGGTCGTGGGAAATGTCGCGCCCCTCGACAAAGTAGCGCAGATAGGCGCGCCGCTCCCGGGTGGCCCGATCGCGAATGGTTCCGCGGAGCATCGGGAGGCGGTCCTCGAGGGCGTCGAGTAGTGCATCGGGAGTCGGCGGGTCCCGGACCTCGACCTCCACCGTCGAGCCGACTTCCGCCAGGGTGCGCAGGTGATGCGGGAGCTCGATGCGGACGTGCCTCATGGGAGGGTCTGGGCCTCGACCGAGTAGATCTTCGGAAGGCTGTCGGCGACGACCTGCCAGTCATCCCCGTCGTTCGACGAAGCGAAGAGCTGTCCCCCGGTGGTGCCGAAATAGACGCCTGCCGGATCGAGCTGGTCCACGGCCATCGAGTCGCGCAGGATGTTCACGAAGCAGTCCTTCTGTGGGAGGCCGCGAGTGAGCGCCTCCCATTCGTCTCCTCCGGTCCGGCTCCGGTACACGCCCAGCCGACCCTCGGGCGGAAAGCGCTCCGAGTCGCTCTCGATGGGGATCACATAGATCGTCTCGGGCTCATGTGGGTGCACGACGATCGGAAAGCCGAAGTCCGAGGGGAGGTTCCCGCTCACCTCCCGCCAGCTCTCGCCCCGGTCGTCGGAGCGGCACACATCCCAGTGCTTCTGCATGAAGAGGGTGTCCGGGCGAGACGGGTGAATCGCCATCTTGTGGATACAATGGCCCACGGAGGCATCCGGGTCCGGTATGTGGGTGGAGCTGAGGCCCCGGGTGGCCAGCGCCCAGCTCTTCCCCCCGTCTTCGGTCCGGAGCGCGCCCGCTGCCGAGATCGCCACGTACATCCGCCGCTGGTCGCGAGGATCCACGAGGATCGTGTGGAGGCAGAGCCCCGCCGCCCCCGGCTGCCATTCCTCGCCGGTGGCGTGCGTGCGTAGTCCCGGCAGTTCGGACCAGCTGTGTCCGCCATCGTTCGACCGGAAGAGCGCCGCGTCAGCGACGCCGGCGAAGAGGGTGTCGGGATCGTCGGCAGTCGGGGCCAGGTGCCAGACCCGCTTGAACTCCCAGGTACGCGGGGTGCCGTCGTACCACTTGTGGGTTCCCGGATCGCTGGCATACGCGAAGTCGTTTCCCACCGTCTCCCAGCTTCGGCCCCCGTCATCGGAGCGCTGGATCACCTGCCCGTGCCAGTCGGTGAACACCGCTGCCCAGATCCGATCGGGATTCGCCGGGGAGGCCTGCAGGTGCATGGCTTCCCATCCGCCGAAGTGCGGGCCATCGATGGTCCAGGATCGCCGAGACCCGTCCGAGGTGACGATAAACGCACCCTTCCGGGTTCCGACGAGAAGGCGGATACGCGACATGGGTTCCTCCGGGGCGAGGGTGGATTGCCTGAGCGGGACCGGGATCGGGAGCCGGATTGGTCCCTGTGTGAGTTGAACGAACGAGGGGCCGGAAATTCGACAGGAGTCGGCCTCTCGGCGCGGCTGGTCACCGGAGCCGGTATCGAAGGCCCACGTCGAAGGTCCGGATCCAGGCCGGCTTGTCGCTGAGCTCCTGAGCGGCTTCCGCTGCGGGGTCGGTAAGGGTGAATCCCGTGAGCGAGAATCGTCCCTCGACCTCGAACGACTCGCTGACCGGCACCAGCGCCACAAGGGCCCCCCCACCGCTGAGTGAGCCCCGCCGGGTATCGGGCTGCCACCAGTCTCGCTCGACCCTGTACCAGCCGAACCGTGGTCCGCCCTGGAGCTTGATCCGCTCGTCGAAGATCCTCCAGTGGAGCTCGAGATCGAGCGCGCGAACCGAGGCGGCCGTCTGCGAGATCTGGTCGTGCGGGTTGGACCAGACGATTCCGACGCGAACCTCGTGGACGGTTTCGAACTCGCCGGCAAGGTAAGCGGACCCGCCGAAGGGTGGGTTCAGTCGGTCGACCGCCACACCTCGAAATCCCACTCGTCCGAGGGAGCCACCGACCAAGATGCCCAGGACCTCGTCCGAAATGTCGACTTCGGTCTCGATCTGGGGCGGGGGAGGTGGGGGGAGGAGGATCTGGGCCACCGCAATGGTGGGCAACAGCACCCCTGCGAGAATCAGAGCCGCCCCGGCCGCCGTTGTGATCCACGCCATGTGTCGCGGTCCCCTCCGAAAATTGCAGCGCAGGCATATGCTTCGGCGGCAGTGTCACCATCCCACACCCGAATATGGGCGGTCTCGCACCGGTGCCGCAACGTTCGCGAACGGGCAACCCTCCTCAGGGCCTCAGATTGGGAACGCAGGGATCGTTGTGTCTGCCGTAAGTTCGGGCGTCAGGACTCCGATCTCGATCTGGATCCCGTCGTTCTGCTGGTCCATTATGAACCAGATCACGATGCCTACGAGGACCACGATGGCGAGGATCGCCACGATGGATACCATGCTCTTCTGAGAATCGGCCACGGTCGGTCTCCCGTTGATAAGGAGGGGGTCCCGCCAGCCCCAGAGGCGCTTGACGGGACTGATGGACGGATCCCGCAGGGACGAGGGTTGCTCCGACCCTGGAGATCCGCTCGCCGAACGGATCCGGCGATGGTTCGAGTATCCCGCAGGTTGAGGAAAGATCCTTGCCGCCGAGGTCGGACCCGGCGCTTGAAGGCGGGCCGGGAACGACCCCGGATGCCCTCATCCCTCGATCGAGCCAGGGGCGATGCCTCTGATGGGCGATACCCCCGGCGACAGCGCCCCGACTAGCTTTCGTGCATTGACCGACCCCTGCGTTACGTCGGGCCTGATGTGGAGCGTGGACCCCCTGGAGAGCCCTCCCATTCGAGGCCCGGCCGACGGGGACTCGGGCTTCGCTGGTCGCGGTTCCAGCCATCCCACCCTCGCGGCCTTGGTGATCGGACCTCCGCCATGGCTCATTCCTGCCCCTCGCTTCGCCAGAGATCCCTCGTGGACACCAGTTTTCTGATTCGAACGGGCGACGACTCGCCGGTCGCAGCCGTTGCGTTGCACGATGGGCATGACCTGCGGGCAGAGGTGTGCGCGGCGATGAGGCTCGGGAACCAGGAGCGGCTTCGAGAGGAGGACCCGTTCACTGCGCGATGGACGGAGGTCGTCGAGACGAGGTTGATCGTTCGGCGCTCCCGCTTCGAGGTCGATCTGAACCGACCCCGCGAGCGAGCCGTGTACCGGACGCCGGAAGATGCCTGGGGGTTGCATGTTTGGCGCGCCACGCCTTCGCCGTCGATGGTCACCGCCTCGCTCGCGCAATACGACGCCTTCTACGCAGAAGCCGGCCGGTCCCTCGCGCACATGCGCAATCGGTGGGGACGCTTCATCGTACTCGATTTCCACAGCTACAATCATCGGCGTGATGGACCGACCGCATCCCCGGCCGACTGGGCGACCCACCCCGAAGTCAACGTCGGCACCAGCAACATGGATCGCCGCCGCTGGGCTCCGGTGGTCGAGGCGGCCCTTTCGCACCTCAGGTCGGCCGCCTTCATGGGTCGGACGCTCGACGTGCGAGAGAACGTCAAGTTCACGGGTGGACATTTCTCCCAGTGGATCCACAACACCTTCCCGGCACACGGCTGCGCGATCGCGATCGAGTTTCGCAAGTCGTTCATGGACGAATGGTCCGGGACCCCCGACGTGGCGCACCTCGAGGCGATCCGCCGTGTACTCGCCGGCCTGGTGCCGGAGCTGGAAAAGGCGCTGAAGGGCGTGGGTGACTGAATGGCCAGGAAGATGACGCCCGACCCGACCCCTTCGAGCGGCCGCCCGATTTCTCCCAGCTTCATCGCACAGGTCTGTGAACGTCTTGAGCGGGGGCGGGCGGTGCGGCGTTCCCTGCCGGGCGGAGGCCGGCTGCATATCGACCGGGCGCTGCCATTCCTATGTGTCTACCGCGAACCAGTCCACGAGACTGTCGGTCAGACCTCGCACCTGGTGATCGGTGAAGCCGCGCACCTCGTCGCACCCGGCACGGCGGAGCTGCATCCCCGACTTCAGGCGCTCGTGGAGGCCATCTCGAACATCATGGTCGAGAAGTTCGGGGCCTTTCTCCTGCTTGAAGTGTGGACGGGGAAAGAGCGTGCCGAGGGCGCAGTCAGCAGGGGGAAAGTGCCGGATCCGACCTTCCGGATCGTTTCACCCCTTCTCCCGGCCGATGACCCGACGGTGCGCGAGCTGAAGAAGGCGCTCAGCAAGATCCCCCTGCGTCCACCGCCGCTCGACGTGGAGGTCGTGGAGGTGGGATCACCCACCCCGCCCGGTCTCGACGATCTCCTGTCGTGCGCACCCGGCACCCCCATCGGGTGCAGCGTGGATGGATGCAGTGTCCTGGGAATCGAGGTTCAACCGGTGTACAGGCAGGCGCGCACCGGCACACCCTATCCGGTGCTCTTCGAGACCCTGCAGCGCGGACTGTCGCTGGCCATCCGGCAGACCGCGTATCACTTCGCCCAGCTGCATACCGGGCATGCCCCGAGGCACTACCACGCGCTCGGGCGCCGAAACCCCGTGCGAGCCGTCAAGGAGGCCGACGAGGCGCTGACCGACATCTCGCGCTCCTTCGACTTCCTGTTGCAGGTGACGCCCGTGAACGCGGAGCGCGCGCGCCGGCAGTTCCTTCGCGATGGGGCACGGCGCGATCCCGAGTTCGACTACCGTCCGCTGATCGTGGATGTGCCGGCCCTGAAGCGCAGGCTGTACAACCTTCCGCTCGAGCGCCTCGAAGACCCCACGCTCCAGCACCTGCTCTCTGCGTGTCGAACCGAGATGTCGCGCAAACTCACGATGCTGAGAGACCGCAACACGCCGAGGTTTCTCTACGGAAGCCTCGCGGTATACGGTGACGTGAGCGACGCGCTGCACGCGCTGGCGGTGCAACTTCTCGAGACGCTGACACGCAGCGACCCCGCCGCGGACGACGAGGACGACGAGGAGGCTACCGAAGGGGAGGGGATCGTGGATGCCTCCCGCTTCGCCGCCATGGCGGAGGAGGAGTTGGCATGGTACCGCGAGCGCTACGCCGGCCTCGCCGCGAAGGTGAACATCCGCCCTGACGTCACCGGGGTGCTCGTCTCCAGGGGGGACCTGCTGATCGGATCCGAATTCCGGGCCACCGAAACCCGTGCCCGGGCACTCCTTCAGCATGAGATCGGAACGCATGTCGTCACCTACTCCAACGGCCTCGCGCAGCCGCTGGGTCAGCTGGCGAACGGACTGGCCGGCTACGAGGAGACGCAGGAGGGGCTCGCCGTGGCGGCGGAGTACCTGGTGGGGGGGCTCACATCGAGTCGAGTCCGTGTGCTTGCCGGGCGCGTCATCGCCGTGCGCGCATTGGTCGACGGTGCACCCTTCGTCGAGGGGTACCGCCTGCTGACGGGCCAATACGAATTCGCGCCCTCCACGGCCTTCACGATCTGCATGCGCGTGTACCGCAGCGGCGGCTTGACCAAGGATGCGATCTACCTTCGCGGGCTGATCGAGGTCCTCGCCTATCTCCAGGCCGATCGCGACCTCGAGCCGCTCCTTCTGGGAAAGCTGGCGATCACGGATGTGCCCGCCATAGAGGAGCTGCGGTGGCGGGAATACCTGAAACCGCCACGACTGACCCCCCGGTTCCTCACCGCACCCGGAGCAGAGGGCGCGATGCGAACGCTGCGGCGGGGGACCTCCCTTCTTGAACTCGTCACCGAGAGTACCTCATCATGAAAATCGGCTTTGTAGTCAACGACCTGGAAACCGAGCGTCCCAACTATACCACGACACGACTGGCCCTGGCGGCCCTCTCGATGGGACACGAAGCGTGGTATATCGGGGTGGCCGACTTCGGATACGACCAGGACGAGACCATCGTTGCCTGTGCACGTTCGGCACCCGGGAAGAAGTACGCGTCCGGAAAGTCGTACATGGCTGCGGTTCGGGGTGCGAAGGCCGACGTGGAACGAATGAAGCTGTCGGATCTCGACGTGGTGATGCTGCGAAGCGATCCGGCCGACGACGCAATGGAGCGGCCCTGGGCCGCGCAGGCGGGGGTCATGTTCTGCCGACGCGCCATGAAGCAGGGGCTGGTGGTGCTCAACCATCCGGACGGACTCCTGGGAGCCCTCAACAAGATGTACTTTCAGGATTTTCCGGAAGCCGTACGCCCTCGCACGATCATCACCCGCGATCCCGCCGATATCAAGGCGTTCGCGAAGAGTGAAGGGGGGAAGATCGTCCTGAAGCCGCTGCAGGGCTCCGGGGGCCAGAGCGTCTTCCTCATCCGCCCCGAGGACGCCTCGAACCTGAACCAGATGATCGACGCGGTGAGCCGCGACGGCTACATCGTCGCGCAGGAGTACCTGCCCGCGGCGGAGAAGGGGGATATGCGCATGTTCCTCATGAACGGCGTGCCTCTCATGAATGAGGGGAAGTACGCGGCCTTCCGGCGCGTCCGATCGGGGGACGACATGCGGAGCAACATCACCGCCGGCGGCAAGGTGAGGAGAGCGAAGATCGATGACGTGGCGCTGGGCATCGCGGACATGGTCCGGCCCAAGCTCGTGATGGACGGAATGTTCCTGGTGGGGCTCGACATCGTCGGAGACAAGCTCATGGAGATCAACGTGTTCAGCCCCGGAGGGCTCGCCGCTGCCGAGGAGTTCGAGGAAACGGACTTCACCCGCATCGTGATCGAGGCGATGGAGCGCAAGGTCCGGTACGCGAGCCAGGATCAGCGTGCGGCCGAAAGCCCGATCATCTCCATGCTCTGAGGCCCATCGGCGTTCGCGCGCCGATCCGGTTCGTCGGTCCGAGCCACCGGATCATCTGCGCCGTTCCACGGTGTGCGGGCTCCCCGGGTTGCCGCGAGAGGCCTCCCTCTCTACTCTGCGGGTCTCCACTTTCACCTGAATCCGGACCGTGCCGATGATCCCGCGCATCCTTCTCGTCCTGCTCCTTCTCGTTCCTTTTGTCGCCGAAGCCCAGACCTTTCGCAGTGACGATCCGGTGCTCCGGGAGATGTGGTCGATGGGGATGGAGCGGTCGCAGGTCGAGCCCCTCGCCCAGGTCCTCATGGACTCGATCGGACCGCGCCTTGCCGGGGCGCCCGGCTACGATCAGTCGGCGGAGTGGCTTCATGAGGTCTACGGCGAGTGGGGGATCGACGTCTGGAACGACGAATACGGGACCTGGAGGGGCTGGAACCATGGACTCCTCCATGTGGACATGATCGAGCCGCGACGACAGACCCTCGAGGCCAACATCCTGGCGTGGAGCCCGGGGACCGACGGGCCCATCGAGGCCGAGGTGGTGATGGTCCCGCCCGCCGATCAGGTGGAGGCGTGGCTCCCGACGGTGGAGGGGAAGATCGTCCTGGCCTCCCACGCTGAGCCAACCTGTCGCGAACCGCAGACTCTGGAGCGGCTCGCCCGTCCGGCGACGGTGGAGGGGATCCAGGCCGATCGAAGGGCCCGGATCGACTCCTGGACACAGCGGCTCCAGGCGCTCGGGCCCAACGCGCACCGGGCCCTCGAGGAGGCCGGCGCGATCGCCATCCTGACCTCCCGGTGGTCCGAGGGGTGGGGCGTGAACAAGATCTTCTCGACCTCGGCCCAGTCGGCGGTGGCGGTGGACATCTCGTGCGAGGACTACGGCCTCCTCTCCCGCCTCGTCGAGAATGACCAGGGGGCCCGGGTCCGAATCAACGCCGAGACGGAAGAGTTCGGGACCGTGCCGACCTACAACGTGATGGCCGAGATCCGTGGAACCGAGCTGCCCGACGAGTATGTCCTCCTTTCGGCGCACCTGGACTCGTGGCATGCGGCCACGGGAGCGACCGACAACGGGACGGGCACCATCACCATGCTCGAGGCGATGCGGATCCTGAAGGAAACCTATCCGAACCCCCGCCGGACGATCCTGGTGGGGCACTGGGGAGGCGAGGAGCAGGGCCTCAACGGCTCGCGTGCCTTCGCCGAGGATTATCCCGAGATCGTCGACAACCTTCAGGCGGTGTTCAACCAGGACAACGGGACGTGGCGGGTCGACTACATCCAGACCCAGGGCCTGCTCGGGGCATCGGCCAACCTGGCGCGGTGGGTGGCGGAGCTTCCCACCGAGATCTCGGGCCACATCGAGCTCGACCTGCCCGGGCCGCAGGAAGTGGGGGGGAGCGACCATGTGGCGTTCCTCTGCCACGGGGCCCCCGGGTGGCGGCTCCAGTCGCACTATCCCGAGTACCGCCAGTATACCTGGCACACCAACCGGGACACCTACGACAAGATCGTGATGGACGATCTGAAGAACAACGCGACCCTGGCGGCAATGCTCGCCTACCTGGCTTCCGAGGATCCGGACCGGGTGCCCCGGGACCGGGCGATCCTCCCCGTCAGTCCCAACACGGGGGAGCCGCGGGAGTGGATCCAGTGCCGGGCGCCGGCACGGAGCTACTGACCCGACGGGCGGATCGCCGGCCCTCGGCCCGCGACCGCAGCTCGCCTACCGGCGCCTCCGATCCACCAGCGCCTCGTCGACGAGCGTCCGGAAGGCTTCGCGGAAGCCGCCCCCACCGGCAGGCGAGACCTGGGCCATGACCAGGGCCACGAGCCCCTCCTCGGGGTCGATCCAGAAGCGGGTGCCCGCCGAGCCGTCCCACCAGAACTCCCCGGGGTGGACCGCATGGCCGTAGGCCGATGGATCCATGACCACGGCCATCCCCCCCAGACTCCATCCGGAGCCCGCCCAGTATCCCCGGGGAAGGAGGGGAAGAAGCTCCTGCGGCACCGCGTTCCGGCGGATCTTCTCGAGGCTCTCGGGACGAAGCAGGGGGCCTCCGTCCACGCCGACTCCCGGGGCGCCGTCCAGAAGGGCCTGTGAGAAACGCAGGAAGTCCTCTGCGGTAGTGACGAGCCCCACCCCGGCGCTGGCCAGCGTTCGGCGCTCCGTGACCGGAATGGTCTCCATCTCGTGCGGGGCGAGGCGCCCGTCGGAGTCGGGACGATAGACCGGGGCCAGGCGGCCCGCGCGACCAGCATCCACGAAGAAGACCGTCTCGGTCATCTGCAGGGGGCCGAAGATCCGCTCGTCGAAGAAGGCCTCGAGGGGCTGGTCCGACACCACCTCGATGACCCGGCCGAGCACCTCGGAGTGCATCCCGTATCGGAAGGCCGTGCCGGGATCCTCGAAGAGGGGGAGGGACGCCACCCGATCCACCACCTCCTCCAGAGTCAGGTCCCACCCGTGGACCTCGCGGTCCCGATACAGGGCCGAGCTGCGGCTCCCGATCCCGGACGTGTGTAGCAGCAGGTCCGCCAGGGTGATGGATCCCCGGCGAGGCCGGTCTCGCGCGGGGTCGGGGTCCGAGGCATCGTCGAGCACCGTCTGGCCCGCGAACTCCGGCAGATACCTCTCGACCGGGGCATCCAGTTCGAGGAGCCCATCCTGCTCCAGCAGAAGGATCCCCACGGCGGTTACCGGGCGGGTCATCGAGTAGATGCGGAAGAGGGCATCGAGGGGCATCGGGTCCGCGCTCTCGAGCTCCCGGAATCCCACCGCACGGTGATAGACCCGCTTCCCGTCGCGCATGACCGCCGCCACCACCCCGGCCACGTGCCCGTCCTCGACATGGGCCTCCATCGCGGCGGTGATCCGTTGGAGGCCTTCCGGGGACATCCCAACCGCCTCGGGGTCGGTGAAGGCGAGGGCGAGGGTGTGCGTGAGGGAATGGGCGTCGGTCGGTGGATGACTGTCGGAGAGGGGGTGGGCGTCGAGGGGTCTGGGGTCGGTCGCGTCCCGGCTGGCTGTGGGTGCGCCCTCGGGTCCTCGCTCCACCACCACGGCGATCCGCCGTCCTCCACTCGTCACCGCGATGCGCGAGAAGGGGCCCACCGCCTCACCCAGGTCGAGGATCGGATGCCAGGGATTACGGGGGTCCCGGGTGGATCGGTAAAGGATCCCCTCGTGGCCCAGGAAGGCCGTGACATCCGAGGCCCAGGCGAGCTCCACGCTGCCGGCGGGAAGCTCGGCGAACTCGGTGGTGTCTCCCGTGTCGGGGTCCAGACGGAGAA
>SLBA01000097.1 GCA_007126575.1 Gemmatimonadota bacterium
ATGCAGAAGCGGTGCAGTCGGTGGCTCGCCCAGCGATATCCCGAGCGCAGGGGTTCGAAGACGAGGAGGGGGCGGTCCAGTTCGCGGGCCCAGGCGACCGCCCGCTCCAGCCCATAATTCCACTCGAGACGCCGTGTCGCGATCATCCAGTAGAGGACGTGGGCGCGGTCGGGGTGGACCGGAGCGTCGTTGACGGCACGGATCCGGAGCGACGGGACCGAGCCGTTCAGCCGCGGTGGGGATTCGGACGAAGGGGGTGCGTTCATGAGAGGCGGGTACCCGCCTTCGTCCCGGGCGTTTCGGGTGCCGCTCAGCCGCTTCCGCCCACCTCGAACATCCGATCCAGCACCGATCGCAGGTGGCCCTCGACCTCGGCACCCTTCTGGATCACCCGCACCCCATGCTCCTCGAGGAGTCGAGCCTCCTCGGCCGCCAGGTCCTTCGCCGTCAGGACCACGACCGGGATCCGGGTCAGCTCCTTCGACTCCCTCATCCGGCCGAGCAGGGTGAAGCCATCCATCTCGGGCATCATGAGATCGAGGATCACGAGGTCCACGGGGTGCCGACTCAGGTGCTCGAGCGCAGCCTTCCCATTCGAGACCCCATCGACCTGCAGCCCCGCCTCGCGCAGGTATCGGGTCAGGAGCAGGCGGGCGTCAGGGTTGTCCTCGACCACCAGGACCCGTCCGCTCCCCTCGGTGAGGTTGCGGGAGAGGATGCGGGCCAGTTCGTCCCGATCGACCGGCTTGTCGAGGAGGTCGACCGCGCCGAGCACCTGTCCGCCCCCCTCCTCGGCCACGATGCTGATCACCACGACGGGGGTCCCGCGGAGCACGGCGTCCTCGCGGATCGCGCGGAGCAGTTCCCACCCGCTCATGCGGGGCATCATGAGATCGACGGTGATCAGATCCGGTGACTCCCGCCGGGCGACCTCGAGGCCCTCCACACCGTCGACCGCGGTGATCACCCTGCATCCGAGGTCCTGCAGGTAGTGCGTCAGCAGGTCCCGGGAGTCCGCCTCGTCGTCGACCACCAGCACCTTTCGTCCCTCCAGCACCTGGGCGGGCTCCACGGGCCGGCCTCCGGACCAGCGTGCGGTAGGAGGAGCATCGAGGGCTTCGAGTCGGCTCTCGCCCCCGTCGTCGCCGGGGACAAGGCGGATCGAGAAGATCGACCCCTCACCGACCTCACTCTCGACCTCGAGATCGTACCCCATGAGGGTGCAGAGCGACCGGGAGATGGTCAGTCCGAGCCCGGTCCCTCCGAAGCGACGGGCGGTCCCCGAATCCGCCTGCTGGAAGGCGTGGAAGATCGCGTCGAGCCGATCCTGGGGAATTCCGATCCCCGTGTCCTGCACCTCGATCCTCGCCGGGGTGCGACCGTCGGCCTCGGTGCAGACCCTCAGCGTCACCGACCCCTCCTCGGTGAACTTCAGCGCGTTCGCCACCAGATTGATGAGCACCTGCTTCAGTTTGCCCAGGTCGGTCCGGAACGGCGCGGGGTCGCCCTCGACCTCCCACCGGAGTTCGACCCTGGTTCCACTCACCTGCGACTCGAGCTGCGAGATGGTTTCGCGGACGAGGCGTCTCAGATCGACGGACTCGATCTGCAGCTCCATCCGTCCCGCTTCGATCTTGGAGAGATCGAGGATCTCGTTGATCAGGGTCAGGAGGTGTTTCCCGTTGACGAGGATCCGCTCCATGTAGCCACGCTCGCGGTCCTCCATCGACTCCCCGTGTTTCTTGAGGAGGATGTTGGCGAAGCCGATGATCGAGTTCAGCGGCGTCCGGAGTTCGTGGCTCATGTTCGCGAGGAACTGGCTCTTCGTCCGGCTGGCCTCCTCGGCATCCTTCTTGGCGCGGCGGAGGGCTTCCTCGACCTTCCTCCGACGGGTGACATCGCGCGAGAAGATGACGACCCCCGATGGCCCTCCCTTCGCCCCTTCGATCGGGTTGAAGTAGAGGTCGAAGGTGCGGATCTGGCCATCGACACGCTCCTCGCGCACCGCCGAGAACCGGGTGCCGGCGAGGGCCCGGTCGTAGCAGCTCCGAAACCAGGGGAGGGCGTCGGGGGAGACGAGCGCCTGGAGCGGGTCCCCGACCTGCGGGGATCGACCGGTGATCACCTCGAGAAGGAGGGCGTAGGCCGTGTTGAAGGTGATGAGCCGGTGCTGACGGTCCACCGACCAGATCGCGTCTCCGGTGCTCTCGAAGACCGCCTGCAGGTTCGCCTGAAAGTGCTTCAGCTCCTCTTCGGCCCTGCGCTCACCCGACTGGTCGCGAAGGATGCTCAGGATCGCCACCGCGCGACCATCGACGATCCGGGCGTTGAGACTGGCCGAGCAGACGACCAGCGAGCCGTCCTTCGCCTCGAGGGTCACCGGAACGTCGGTCAGCGAGGCACCCTTTCGAACCCGTCGCATCGCATCCCGGAAGGCGGCGGCCGACGACGGATGAAGGAGATCGAAGACCGTTCGCCCCGACAATTCGTCGAACGAGTATCCGACTCGCCTCTTCCATCGCGTGTTGACGTAGTGGAATCGGCCTTCCGAATCGATGCTCTGAACCAGGTCCTGCGCCTCGTCGAGCAGGCCGTAGAGGCTTCGCTCGGTCTCGCTGGAGCGACGCTCGGAGGTGCTGCGACTTCGGGCCTCTCGGACCAGCTCCGCACGAGCCGTCATCAATGCTCTCCGAAGCGCCGGCTCTCGCCTCGCGTCGGCGAGCACCGTGGCCGTAAGCGCAGCCGCGACCAGCCCGACGCCGAAGACGAGAAGGCCGGACGCCCAGAGGTGGCCCGGGGCATCGACCCCCGTCGAGAAGGTGCGGGGCCCCAGGTACGCGATCGCTCCCAGGAAGGCAAGGCCCATGACCCCCTGCCAGACGAGCCCTCGGCCCCACCGCCCGGAGCGCACGAGCATCAGCAGCGCGAGGGCGAAGAGAAGGCCGGGCACCACCTCGATCGGCGAGGGAAGGAGGGGGCCCGGGGGTGGAGCCCACCCGGTTGCCAGCAGGCCCGGTACGACGCCGAACCCGATGACGAGTCCCCCCGTCACGAGCACGGTGGGGCGGAACCGGACGTCTCCGCGACCGGGCAGGCTGTGCCAGGCCACCACCACGAGCAGGAGGGCCATGGGAGTTCCGGCGCTGACCCCGACCCATCCCGCCCGGGCCATCGCATTGGAGGGGTCCACCCCGGAGACGCCCGGCAGACCGGTCGCCGCGAAGAACAGGTGCAGAAGCGCACCTGCTCCGAGGGCCAGGCCCACCCCCGCCAGCGCGGGGTCTTCGCGCGCCGGTGCCAGGCCGAGCGCCAGGGCCGCCGCCCAGAGCGCCAGGACCCCGACGATCGCGTTCATCGCGGCCACCACGCCGGGCGTTGCCGGGAGAGCCCAGAGGAGCACCCCCGATCCGACCAGGACACCGCTGAGGAGGAGCCCGCCGATCCCGCGGAGGCCGCTCCCAGCCTCCGGGTCCTTCATCCGTTGGCGTTCCTCTGGAGAAGTCCGTGGATCGTGTCGATCAACAGCTCGTCGTCGACGATCGGCTTGGTCAGGTAGTGGTCGAAGCCCATCGCGAGGAAGCGCTCACGATCTCCCGCCATCGCGTGGGCCGTGAGCGCGATCGCCGGAATCCCCTTGAGCGAGGGGTCCTCGCGCATGTGCCGGAGGACCTCGGTGCCGTCCATCTCGGGAAGGGAAATATCGAGGAGAACGAGCTTCGGCGGCCGCTCCCGAAGGCCTCGAAGGGCATCGGCACCGTTCTCGTACTCCTCGATCTCGAACTCGTCTTCGAGGATCGCCTGTACCAGGAGTCGATTGTCGGGGTTGTCCTCGACCAGGGCGATGAACGGCTTCATTCCTTCGTCTCCTTGACCTTTCGGTCTCGAGCTTGAATCAGGGCCTGGAGGGTGGCTTCGTAGGTGGCTTCCAGTTCGGGCAGGAGGGACCGGGCCTCGTCGACGCGGGACTCCTCGCCGAAGATCTCCATGCGCTCGGCGAGTGCCCGCGTCTGCTCCGCTCCCAGGTTCCCGCAGGAGGACTTCAGGGAGTGGGCGCCCCCCTCGATCAGGTCGGCGTCCTCCCCCGCGACCCCGGAGCGGATCTGCTCCATGCGTGCCGGGGTGTTCTGGATGAACAGCTCGATCATCTTGCGCAGCAGTTCGTCGCCCCCCCACTCGCGCAGGCGAACGAACGCCGCGGGATCCAGGAGGGGCCCCCCGCTCTCGGTCTCGGTCATGATTCCCCCCCGGCGGCGGCACGAAGCTCCTGGATCGCGGCCGAGACCCCGTCATCGTGCCCGTACACCGCCGAGCCGGCGACCAGTACTTCGGCCCCCGCCTCGACCACGCCCGGGGCCGTGGTCCGGTCGACCCCGCCATCCACCTCGATCACGCAGCTCGAGGCGTCCGCCCGGTGCGCACCCGTCGCGCCGAGCCCCGCGATCAGGTCCCGGGCCCGGCGCACCTTGTCGATCGAGTGCGCGATGAACCGCTGCCCCCCGAAGCCCGGGTTGACCGTCATGATCACCAGCAGGTCCAGCTCGTGGAGGATCTCGTGGATCGCCTCGACCGGCGTCGAGGGGTTCAGGGCGACGCCGCAACGAGCCCCGGCCTGACGGATCTGGTCGAGGACCCGGTGCAGGTGGGGACAGACCTCGTGATGCACGCTGATCCAGTCGGCACCGGCATCGGCGAAGGCCTCGATGTACCGCTCCGGCCCCTCGATCATCAGGTGCACATCGACGGGCAGGGAGGTGGCATCCCGCACCGCCCGGGTGACGGCCGGCCCGATGGTGATATTCGGAACGAAGTGTCCGTCCATCACGTCCACATGGATCCAGTCGGCGCCGCCCTCCTCGGCCCGCTTCACCTCTTCGGCGAGGCGGCCGAAGTCCGCAGACAGGATCGACGGTGCGATGCGAATCCGGCTCATGTCGGCCTCCGATCGAGAATCTCCAGATGGTCGGGGTCGCCGATCACCACGCGGTCGGCCACGCCCAGAAAGAGCCCGGACTCCATCACCCCGGCCCGCCGGGCCAGCGCGTCGTCGAGCGCCCGCGCGTCCGGGATGCCTCCGGGAAACCCGAGGTCGACGATCAGGTTGCCGTTGTCGGAGACGAAGGGCGCACCCTCGAGCGTCCGCCGCAGGGTGGGAACCGCCGCCAGTTCCCGGAACCAGGGCAGATGCGCCTCCCACCCGAAGGGGGCCACCTCGACGGGGAGTGGGGAGCGGGTCCCGAGCCGGGCCACGCGCTTCGCCGGATCCACGATCACCACGAAGCGGTCGGCGGCCTGCACGACCATCTTCTCACGGAGGAGCGCGCCTCCGAGCCCCTTGATGAGGTCGAGCGCCGGATCCACTTCGTCGGCACCGTCGACCGCCAGGTCGATCCGCCCCGCCTGATGGAGTTCGAGGAGCGGAATCTCGAGCGCACCGGCTCGAAGCTCCGTGTCCTGCGAGGTCGGGACGCCCCGGATGTCCTCGAGTTCACCGGATGCGAGTGCCGCGCCCAGCCCCTCCAGGAAGTACCGAACCGTGCTCCCGGTCCCGAGTCCGAGGGTCATTCCCGAGCGGACCTCGAGAAGCGCGGCCCGCGCCGCCTCGCGCTTTCCGATTTCCGCCTGTGTTGCCGTCAAACCGAGTACTCCGAGAGGAGCGCCTGGACCCGCTCGGTGACGGCCAGCGCCTCGTCGAAGGGGCGCTGCCACATGTTTCGCCCGAAGATCAGGCCGGTGGCACCCGCATCCATCGACACCTTCACCTTCGACATGAGGTCGTGGTCGGAAAGCTTGCTCCCGCCACTCACCAGGACCATGCATCGTCCCGCCGACTCGACCACCCTGCGGGCACCCGACGCGAAGTCCCAGTCCAGGTCCCGATAGGCGGCCGGCTGCTGGTCGTCCTCCGACGAGGGTTTCGGCAGATTGAGTTTCACCACATCCGCGCCGAGCTCCACCGCCATGCGGGCGGCGTAGTCGACCGCGTAGAGGGAGTTTCTGCCTCCCTTCTCCTCGACCTCGAAGCCCCGCGGGTACGACCACATCACGACCGGCATGTTGTACTTGTCGCACGCCTCGCGGATCTCCATGAACTGCATGATGTCCTCGTCCTGCCTGGGCGACCCGACGTAGAGCGTGTAGCCTACCGCGTCGGCTCCCAGCGCCACCGCGTCCTCGACGGTGCCGGTGAGCGTTGAGAGCGCCTCGGCGTCGGAGGGGATGTTCGTCTTCCCGTTCAGCTTGAGGATCAGTGGGACGCGCCCCGCGTACTTGCGCATGTAGCGTCGCGCGAGTCCGTAGTGGCAGGCGACCGCGTTGTAGCCACCCTCGGCCGCCAGTCGCCACTGGTAGTCCGGGTCCTGCGACGGAGGATTCGGGAAGAAGTCGATCGGCCCGTGCTCGAGCCCCTGGTCGATGGGCAGGATCATGAGGCTCCCGTTCTTCATCCCGGTCTCGTACAGGATGCGGTGCAGTCTCACCTTCTTGCCGAGGGAGAGGTCCATCTCGTCGAGGCGGACCCGGGAGTCGGGCGCCCGCGACTCGGCATGTGGGGTGGTGTCAGACATCTCGAAGACCTCCGGCGAACTGGGCGGGGGTGCGGATCCCGCAACGAAAATCTGGTTTCGGGGGCCTGCCCGGCCCCGCGAGCACCGCTCCGCGAGAAGGCGCGGTCGGAGGCTCGCCCGCAATGTAGAGAGAGCGGCATCCGGGGACCAGAGCGAGCCGGATCCCAGCCCGGCCCTTGACAGGAGCGCCGCGGCACCGGAGACTTGGCGCCATGCGAACTCGTCGATCCTCCGGGGCCCTCCGGACCGTGCATGGTGCACCGCCCGCGCCCATCCGTCGCCCGTCGGCGCGTGTGGAGCGGGAGGGAATCCGTGTGTGGACCTCTCTGCCCGGGTATTGGCACAGCTATCGATACGGCCATCGGAAGCCGGCAGCCGGACGATTGCGACGGGGGCGCTGACCCCACCCGAACGAATCGCATTCGAACCATGGCTCCCGGACTGATCCGGGGGCCTTTTTTCATTCCCGCGACATGCGCCGGCTCCGACCGGACGCACGCCACTCCAGACAAGAGGACACCCAAATGATCATCGTGACGCGCATCGGCGTGACCGACGAAGAGATCGACCAGATCCGTGAACGGGTCGAGGCCCTGGGCCTGCGAACCCACATCTCGAAGGGAGAGACCCACACGGTCATCGGATGCATCGGCGACGAGGAGCTGCTCGAGCACGCTCCCCTGCAGGCGATCCCCGGTGTCGAGTCGGTCCACCCGGTCATGAAGCCCTTCAAGCTCGCGGCGCGCGAATTCGCGGCCCAGCCGACCCGAATCCCGCTCGGGGGGGTCGAGCTCGGGGCGAAGGAGGTGGTCGTGATCGCCGGTCCCTGCTCGGTCGAGGGCGAGCAGATGATCCTCGATACGGCCCGTGCCGTGAGCGCCATGGGGGCCCGGGGGCTGCGGGGGGGCGCCTACAAGCCGCGCAGCTCCCCCTACTCCTTCGACGGGATGGGGCTCGAGGGGCTCGAGCTCCTGGCCCGCGCCCGGGAAACGTCGGGGCTTCCGATCGTGACCGAGGTCATGGACACCCGGCAGGTGGAGCAGGTCGCCGGTCACGCCGACGTCCTCCAGATCGGGGCTCGCAACATGCAGAACTTCGCCCTTCTGACCGAGGTCGGCCGGGTGCAGCGCCCCGTCCTCCTGAAGCGCGGCATGTCGGCGACCATCAAGGACCTGCTCCTGGCGGCGGAGTACATCATGAAGCAGGGCAACACCCACGTGATCCTCTGCGAACGCGGAATCCGCACCTTCGAGACCGCCACCCGGAACACCTTCGACCTGGCCGCCATCCCGGTGCTCAAGAAGGAGACGCACCTGCCCGTGGTCGCCGATCCGTCGCACGCCGGAGGTCGCACCGATCTCGTGATCCCGCTCGCCGCGGCCGCGATCGCCGCCGGGGCGGACGGGCTCCTGGTCGAGGTCCACCCCCGTCCAATCGAGGCGGTCTCCGACGGGGAGCAGTCGCTCACCTTCGAGCAGTTCGACGAAATGATGGCCGCGCTTCGCCCGGTCGCCCAGGCCGTCGGCAGGGGCCTCGCTTCAGGCGCCCCGGGCTGATCTACGCCGAGAGGAGGTTCCGGGCCTCGTCGAGCTGGGCCTCGACGGCCGCGCGAGCGGTTCCACCGGGGAGGGCCCGGGCCTCGACCGAGCGCTCCCAGTCGAAGGCCTCGGCCGCAGCGCCCCCGCCCAGAGCTGGGTGATGCGCCTCGAAGCGGGCATCGGGAAGCCGGCTCAGCGGAACTCCGGCCTCCTCGGCCTCGCGGACCAGGGCCCCGACGATGTCGTGGCTCCGACGGAAGGGGACGCCGGCCCGGACGAGCAGGTCGGCCAGGTCGGTGGCCAGGAGCTCTTCGTTGCGTGCCCGCTCGATCGCGTCGGGTCGAAACTCCGCAGTGCGCAGGGCACCCGTCAGGGCGGGCAGAACGAGCCCCAGGGTGTCGGCCGTGTCGAAGACGAAGCCCTTGTCCTCCTGGAGATCGCGGTTGTACCCGGTGGGAAGGCCCTTCAGCAGGGTCAGGATCCCCGAGAGATTGCCCACCAGCCGGGCGGATTTTCCGCGCACCAGCTCCGCCACGTCCGGGTTCCGCTTCTGGGGCATGAGCGAGGATCCGGTGGAGTACCCGTCCGAGATCTTCAGGAACCCGAACTCGCGTGAGGAGAAGAGGAGGAGGTCCTCGCCGATTCGCGACATGTGGACCCCGAGGAGGGCCGCGGCGAAGAGGAACTCCGCGGCCCAGTCCCGATCGCTGACCGCGTCCATCGAGTTTCTCGAGATCGTCCGGAAGCCGAGCTCGGCCCGAAGCGCCTCGCGGTCGATGGGAAAGGGACACCCGGCGAGGGCGCCGGAGCCGAGGGGGAGAACCGAGGCGGCTTCCCGCACCCGCGCGAGGCGATCCCGGTCTCTCAGGAAGGGCCAGAGGTGCGAGAGCGCCCAATGGGATGCCCGGACCGGCTGCCCCTGCTGCAGGTGGGTATAGCCGGGAATGATCAGCTCCATCCCGGACTCGGCCAGGGTGAGCAGCCCGTTGCCCAGCTCGACCATTCGGCGGTCCAGGACATCGAGGGTCTCGAGTGCCCAGAGCCGGAAATCGGTCGCCACCTGGTCGTTTCTCGACCTCCCGGTGTGCAGCTTCCCGGCGAGTTCACCGACCTCGTCTCCGAGGAGGCGTTCGACGAGGGAGTGGATGTCCTCGTCGGGCACCGGCCCCGCGATCCCGTCCTCGAGCCGTTCGGCGACCCGATCGAGCCCGGCCACGAGCTCCTCGGCTTCGGCCTCGGTCAGCACCCCGGCGCGGCCGAGCGCCGCCGCCCAGGCCCGACTCCCGGCGATGTCCTGGGGCCAGAGTCGGAAGTCGACGGTGAGCGACCGATTGAGGGGCTCCATCTCCGGCGCCATTCCACCGGAAAAACGGCCTCCCCAGAGACCGCCTGCGCGGGTGCTCGCCTCTTCCCCACCCTTCTGCGGATTCGATTCCGTCGTCACCCTGCAGCTCCCTCTCTGGAGTGTCCGGCCCCGCGTCGCCTCGCTCAGGCGCCGGCGTCGACCGTGGCGTCGAGGGCCTCGCCCAGCAGCGAAACCCCGCGCTCTAGTTCGTGCGTCGAGACCGTCAGGGGGGGCAGGAGGCGAACCACGTTCGGCCCGGCACCCACCAGGAGCAGGCCCTCGTCGAGGGCGTGCTCCACCACCGGGGCCGAGGGCCCCGACAGCTCCACACCCCACATCAGCCCCCGGCCGCGGATCTCGGTGATCCGGCCTCCCTTCCTCTCCTGCAGGCGCTCCAGCATTCCCCGCAGGGCCTCTCCCTTTTCCCGCACGTCCGACAGGAGGTCGGGGTCGGACAGGCGGCGGGTGACCGCCAGTGCGACGGTCGAGACGAATGGGCCTCCCCCGAAGGTGGTGCCATGATCGCCGGGACTCAGCGACGCGGCAACCTCTTCGGTGACGAGGACCGCCCCCATGGGAAGCCCCCCGGCGAGGGGCTTGGCCAGTGCGAGGATGTCGGGGCGAATGCCCGCCTCCTCATGGGCGGTGAATCGGCCCGTTCGCCCCAGTCCGCACTGCACCTCGTCGAGGATCAGGAGGATGCCCCTTTCGCGCGTCAATTCACGGGCCTTCCGGAGGAACGGGGTCCCGAGCGGCCGGACCCCGCCCTCGCCCTGTATCGGCTCCAGGATCAGGGCCGTCACGCGCTCGGGGTCGAGCGCCCGTTCGAGCGACCGGGGGTCGGTCGGGTCGACGAAGTTGGCACCGGGCATGAGCGGTTCGAAGGGCTCGCGATATCCCGGTCGGTCGGTGACCGCCAGGCTCCCGAAGAGACGCCCGTGAAAGCTTCCCCGGAGCGCCACGAAGTCACGCGCCTCGGAGCCTCGGTTCGTCCCCGCCCACCGTCGCGCGAACTTGAGCGACGCCTCGATCGCCTCCCCCCCCGAATTGCAGAAGAAGACCCGGTCCATTCCGGCCCGGTCCGCCAGGAAGGCGGCCAGGTCGCGTGCCGGCGCAGTGCGATACAGGTTCGAGGTGTGAAGGAGACCCGTCGCGGCGGCCCGTTCGATCGCGTCGGCGATCTCGGGGTGCCCGTGGCCGAGCGCCGTCACGGCGATACCCGAGGTGAAATCCAGGTATCTGCGGCCATCGTCGGCGACCAGCCAGACCCCCTCACCCTTCACGAAGAGCGGGCCCTGCGGCTTGTAGACGCCCAGAAGAGCGTCGGCGGAATCGCCCCCGCTCACGACGCGACCGCCGCCAGCGTCCGGGCGGTGCCGATCGCGGTCCCCGCCGCGGGATCGGCCAGCAGCTCTCCGCCCCCGATCCGGACCTCGATCTCGCGGTCGCTCGCGGCCAGACCCTGGTCCACCTTCACGGCCATCCCCCCTTCGAGGACCCCCGAGGCATTCAGAGTGCCCGCGTCGTCGTGCGTGACCCGGTCGAGCACATCGGAGCCATCCCTCACTCCGGCCACGTCCGAGACCAGGAGGAGACGATCCGCGCTCATCGCGATCGCCACCTGAGCGGCCGCCTCGTCGGCGTTCACGTTCAGCGGGCCGCTCGCGCCCTTCGAGATCGGCGACAGGACCGGGGTGAACCCACCCGCGAGCAGGGCCTCGAGGGGCGCAGGGTCGATTCGATCCACCGAGCCGACCGAACCCAGGCGGGCCGGATCGATCGGGCGGGCACGAATGATCCCGCCGTCCTCCCCCGAGAGGCCGACCGAAGGCCGACCCGCGTCGGAGACCGCCGTCGCCAGCTTCTTGTTCAGCCATCCCGAGAGGACCATCGACGAAAGGGCCAGCGAGTCCCCGCGGGTCACGCGCAGGCCCTCGCTCCACTCCGTCTCGATCCCGCACCGCTCCTGCCAGCGGGAGATCTCCTTCCCACCGCCATGAACCACCACGACATCACCCGGCAAACCGGCCAGCGCATCGAGCTCATCCTGGACCGGGCTCCCATCGAGCCAGGCTCCTCCTGCCTTTATGACTGTCAGCATCGTATGCCCAACTCCGTAGGCCACTTCATGATCGCGTTGAAATTCTGGACCGCCTGTCCGGCGGCCCCCTTTCCGAGGTTGTCGAATGCGACTCCGAGCACGCAGACGGGCCCCCGCGTGTCGGCCGCGTCCTCGACACCGAGAGAGATCCGATCCGTACCCACGGCATCTCGCAGCTCCGGAAGTCCGCTCTCCCGGACCGTGATCGCGGGCTCGTCCCGGTATCGCGTCGCCCACAACCCCCGTATCCGATCGGCATCGATCCCCTCCGGAACCGGAAGGACGATCGTCTCGAGGATCCCCCGCGAGACCGGGAGCAGATGCGGCTGAAAGAGGATCTCGACCTCGCCCAGCTCCGACCGGACCTCTCGGAGATGACGATGCCGGTTGCCCCCGCCATACGCCCGGAAGTTGCCGGCGACCTCGGCGAAGAGGAGGTCGGGTCGAGGGGCGCGTCCGGCGCCCGTCACCCCCGAAGCCGCATTGACGACCGTCAGGCGTGCGGGGTCGACGAGCCCCTCGCGGAAGAGGGGCATGAGAGAGAGGAGCATCCCCGTGGGATAGCAACCGGGGTTCGCCACGAGGGGGGCATCGGCCACCGAATCCCGGTACCACTCGTTCAGCCCGTAGACCGCCGCGGACTCCCGTCCGGAGCCCGGTCGGTGGTCGGCGGTCAGATCGATGATGCGCGGCGCTTCCCCTCCCCGGCCCAGGAGAGACTCCACCCAGGGCACGGCCTTCCCATGCGGAAGGCAGAGGAAGACCACGTCGCAGTCCCGCGCCCGATCCATGTCGGGATCGGAATAGACCAGCCCCTCGATTCCGGTGGGTTCGCCCGCCTGGGACCTGGATGTGGCGAACTCCAGACGGGCTCCGGGGTGTCCCTCGAGGAGGGTCAACACTTCCTGCCCGGTATACCCGGTGGCGCCGACCACCCCGACGGCCGTGTTTTTATTCATCTGCATGGCATAAACATACGTCGCTCCCCCCAGAGGTCAACCCGGCCGGGCGATCTCGAGGATGCGTCGCCGGACCGGTTCCACGGCCGAGGGATCCCGAAGGACGAGAAGTATCGTATCGTCGCCGGCGACGCTTCCCAGGATCTCGGGCCACTCCTCCCAGTCGATCGCGATGCCGACGGCCTGCGCGGCCCCCGTCATCGTCTTGACCACGAGCAGGTTTCCCGACCCCTCGGCCGAGAGGAAGAGGGTCGGAAGCAGGCCCTCGAGGGGCGGCGTGTTCTCCCACTCCTCGGGAAGGGTGTAGTAGGGGAGGCCGTCGGCACCCGTCACCTTCACCAGCCGAAGATCCCGGATGTCACGGGAGAGGGTGGCCTGCGTGACGTCGAAGCCGCGGGTGGCGAGGTGCTCCCGCAGTGCTTCCTGGCTCCCCACCCGATGCTGCTTGATCAGCTCCAGGATGCTCGCCTGACGCTCCCGTTTAGCCACGATCGACTCCCGCGTCCTTTCGGTGCCGGGTTGAAATGACCCGGCCGTTCAGGGTGAATCCGGGGCGAGAGCCCGGGCCGGCATCCCCTTCACACGATCCGGCTCGACACCGATGCTGCGCTCCACTTCCTCTCCCCCGACGAAGAGGACCACCGTGGGAACGCTCGCAATCCGGAATCGCGCAGCGAGCCGGGGCGCGGCGTCGACATCGACCTTCACCACTCCGACCCGATCCGAGTATTCGTCCCGGATGGTCTCGAGGGTCGGAAGGATCCACTGGCAGGGCCCGCACCAGGTCGCGAAGAAATCGACCACGATCGGGCGGGACGCGCCCAGGACGACCTCGTCGAACTGGTCGTCGGAGACGATCGGGATCGAGGGGTCGCCCGTGCGGGCATCGGGACCGGAATCGAGGGTAGACATGCCAGTAGCATACCGGGGCCCTGGAGGAAGGATCCGGGCGGCCCCGCCCGCTTCCCCCGTGCCGGAGCGACGGGATGCGGGCGGGGCTCCGATCGTCAGGGGATCAAAACTCGTAGCGGAGCCGGACCAGCGCCATCCGGCCGACCTCGGGAACCCCGGGGAAGCTGCGATACGCGGCATCGAGCGCATTCTGGATCGAGAGCTGCACCGTCACACCCTCCATCGTGGGAATGCGGTACGAGGCGTTCAGGTCGACCAGGGTGAAGGACTCGACCTCGCCCTCGTACACGCCCGAGCTGGCCGGGAAGCCCGCAGAGAACCGGGTCCGGAGTTCACCGCTGATTCCGCGGGCGGGCTCCCGGTAGGAAACCGCAATGTTGCCCTTCTGCTTCGCGGCGTTCAGGGTGACCACGTTGCCGCGCTCCGTGGTGAAGGAGTCGTCATTGACCAGCGAGAGGGTGCCGCTCAGCGACACCCGATCGGTGACCAGGAACTGGGCCCCGATGTCCATCCCCCACAGGTCGATCTCCTCGTCGACGTTCGTGTACGTGGTCAGCAGCTGTGCGCCGTTCGCGTTCACGTCGGCCGACGAGATGACCCCGACGGGCACCTGGGCGAGCCCCGGCGCCAGCTGGCCCGCCAGCGCCGCCGCCTCTTCCTGACTCATCCCGATCTCCATCAGGCGGGGAACGAGATACTGCCCGATCTCCTGCGGGTTCATCGTGACGAAGGGAGTCTGGACGGTGAGCGGCGTAACCAGGTTGTTGCGCCGGGAATACCAGACGTCGGCGGCGAGGGTGGCCCGATCCGCCAGGATCCCCTTGTACCCGAGTTCGAAGGTGGACTGCGTGGACTCACGGATCGGGTCGACATCGGGCAGATCGAGTCCGGAGAGCGAGCCGGTCTGTCCGGTCACCGTGTTGAAGAAGTTCGATCCGATCTGCTCGGCCGAGGGCTGCAGGCTGGACAGATATCCGACCAGCTGGGGGGGCAGCGGGGATCCAGCCGCTTCGGCCTGCTGGGCCACCACCTGCACGGCCGCGCCCCAGAAGTTCGCCGCGTCGGCCGGCAGGAGCTGAGCGGGGCCACCCATGCCCTCCGGAGTGAAAGGGGAGCGCATCAGGTACGAGCCGTCGGTCTGCCGGAAACGGAAGCCGTCGGTGCCCGTCCCCTGGACCCGCACGCTGTATCCCAGGCGGGCGGCCCCCGCATCGGGAATCGCAGTCCCCAGGTCGAGGAACTGGTTCAGCGACGAGGGGGTCGAGAAGGCGCGGTTGAAGGTCGCCCGGAGCGCCTGGCCCTCGCGCGGCTCGTAGACCAGCGCCGCCCGGGGAGAGAAGATCGCATCGGGCAGCGCGGAGTGCGTGTCGACCCGCCCGGCCAGGACCAGGTCCACATTCGACGCAAGCTGGGTTTCCGACTGGATGTAGGCGCCGAACTCACTCGTCTGGTCGTCGTCTTCGTAGATCCCGTTGATCGTGCCCTCGGTCTCGGGGTCGGTGAAGATGTAGTCCATCCCGTAGGTCAGGCGCTGGCGGGTGCCGACGTCGGTGCCGTGCTGCACCTGACCCACGAAGAGCTGGGAGCGATCGACGATCGGAGCGCCGTTGCGAAGAAGGAAGGTCTGCCCCGCGTCGCTTCGGTTCGTGTAGACCTGGGCGAAGAGGCGCTGCCAGTTGAAGCGGGCTTGGTAGAAGGTATAGCGCCAGTCCTCGACCTGGGCGGCACCCAGCCCGGTGAGCTCGATCTGGCTCGCGGCGTTGCTGATCCCCGCCGTGAAGATTCCGGTGGCGTCCTCGGTGATCGCCCAGTCCGCCCGGACTTCCCCACCCCAGCGCGAGATGTCGAAGTCCCGCTCTCCGATCCGGGAGATCCGCAGGTCGGCTTCAGCCTGATCGATCCCCACCGCCCGCATCAGGTCCTGTCGCCAGAAGGCGGGGTCCGCCTGGAACTTCTGCCGCTCGGCCTCTTCGACCGGGTCCTCGAAGCGCCACTCGTCCGCCTGGAGCACCTGGCCCGAGACCTTCACCCCAAGGGCGTCGGAGATGCGGTGAGAGGTCCGGAAGCCGCCCCCGAAGACTCCCCGCTCCCCGCTCATCACGTTGATGCTCGTTCCCTGAGAGCTGAGGGGAGATCGGGTCATGATGTGCAGAACCCCGTTGGCCGTGTTCGGGCCGTAGAGCGCCGCTCCCGGACCGAGCACCACCTCCATCCGTTCGATGTCGTCGTCGCTCGTGGGCACGAAGCTCATCACATTCACCCGAAGCGACGGGACCCCGGCGATCCGGTTGTCGGTGAGGGTGTGCAGCGCCCCCGAAAAGATGTTGTTGAAGCCGCGCACGACCACGTTCGTCGACTGGACTCCCTGGGTGATCACATCGACCCCGGGCACCGAGCGCAGGTGGTCGACCGGGGTTGTGGTCGGCCGCGCACGAATCTGTTCGGCCTCGACGACCTCGACGCGGGCGGGAGCAGTGATCGCCTTTTCGTAGTTGCGCCCCACACTGACCACGATCGTACCCAGCTGGAAGGCCTGGCGAGTAACCTGGAAGGAGACGGTCACGATCTGGCCTTCCGCGACCGCCGTGTCCTCGACCTCCTGTGCCCCGTAGCCCATGGCCGTGAGGGTCACCCGGTAGGTCCCCGGGGCGACGACGAGCCGGAATCGGCCCTCCCGGTTGGTGAGCGAGGTCTGGATGGTCCGGCCGTCCGGCCCGACCGCCGACACGAGCGCCGACGGAATCGGCTCTCCCGACATCCCATCGGTCACGGTGCCCTGAATCGTACCGGACTCCTGGGCGGCGAGACCCCCGGCAAAGGCCAGAATGAGGGTGAGTGCGAGTAGTGCGGAGCCGGCCCGGACGGCCGATCGGACCGAGGAGCGGGTGCACTGTAGATGATTGGACACAGGCGTCACCTCCGGAGGATGGAAGTAGAAAACCCGCCGTATCCGACTCCCGCCGTTTCGGCTCTCAGGAGTCGAAGTCGAGAAGGGGCAACCAGTCAACCACCTTCAAAGGTATCGTACTCTCTGGCGATGCGACAAGCGGATGAAGGAAAATCCCGTCCCCCCGCCTACTCGGGCGCCATCCGGAAGAACTCCAGTTCCTTCTCGCGCCCCTCGGTCGCCTGCCGGACCCACTGGCTCCGGAAGAGCAGGAGGGGCCGCTCGTTGCGGTCGTATACGAGGGCGGCGTCGAGTCCGTTACCGACCCGCCGGATGTCGCGCTCCGGCCCCGAAACCCACCGTGCATCGCGGTACGGCATCGGCTCCAGTCGCGCCTCGACGCCGTACTCGTGCTCCAGACGGTGCAGGAGGACATCGAACTGGAGGGGACCCACGGCGCCCACGACCGGTGCGGGGCCGGATACCCCTCCCTGAAAGAAGACCTGCACGGCACCCTCTTCCGACAGCTCCAGGAGCCCCTTGTCGAGATGCTTGCGGCGCAGGGGGTCGGGTACGATCACCCGGGCGAAGTGCTCGGGCGAGAATGGGGGGATCGCTTCGAATTCGGGCGTCCCCTTCGCGGCGAGGGTGTCTCCGATGCGGAGCCCGCCCCGATCGTGAATGCCCACCACGTCCCCCGGCCACGCCGTGTCGACCCGCTCTCGCTCCTGCCCGAAGAACTGCTGAGGGTCGGTCAGCCGCACGCCCTTCCCCGTCCGAACGTTCGTGACGGTGGCACCCGGCTCGTACTGCCCCGAGCAGATCCGCACGAAGGCCAGGCGATCCCGGTGCTTCGGGTCCATGTTCGCCTGGATCTTGAAGACGAATGCGGTGAACCGAGAGTCGTCGGGGGCGATCTCTCCCTCCGACGAATCCCGCGGAGGAGGGGCTGGTGCGTGCGCCAGGAATCGCCGCAGGAAGGGCTCCACCCCGAAGTTGGTCAGCGCACTTCCGAAAAAGGTGGGAGAGACCCGCCCCTCGAGAAAGGCCTCTTCCGAGAACTCGGCGCCCACGGCGTCGAGGAGTTCGATCTCTTCCAGGAGGCGGTCCGTCGCGCGGTTCCCGAGAAGCTCCCGGACCTTGGGGTCCTCGAGACCGGCCAGCTCCACCGTGGGAGCGCTCGCCCCGTGATCCCCGCCCTTCTGGAAGAGGTGCAGCGCCGCATCGCGGCGGTCGTACACGCCCAGCAGGTTCGAGCCGTCGGTGACCGGCCAGGTGAGGGGGGCGCAGGCCATCCCCAGCTCAGCCTCGACATCGTCGAGGAGCTGCAGGGGAGACACGCCCACCCGATCGCACTTGTTGACAAAGGTGAAGATCGGAATGCTTCGCAGCCGGCAGACCTCGAAGAGCTTCCGGGTCTGTTCCTCGACCCCCTTCCGGTTGTCGAGGAGCATCACGGCCGAGTCCGCCGCCATCAGGGTGCGATAGGTGTCTTCGGAGAAGTCCTGGTGACCGGGGGTGTCGAGCAGGTTGATCCGGAAGCCCTGGTAGTCGAACTGGAGGACCGACGAGGTGACCGAGATTCCCCGCTCCTGCTCCATCTCCATCCAGTCCGAGGTCGCGTGCCGCTTCGCCCGGCGTGCCTTGACCGAGCCCGCCAGGTGGATCGCCCCTCCGTACAGGAGGAGCTTTTCGGTCAGCGTGGTCTTCCCGGCGTCGGGATGACTGATGATGGCGAAGGTGCGGCGGCGCCGAACCTCTTTTGCGAGTGTACTTTTAATCACTGTCTCCCCGTTCCCGAGTCCCGCTGGGACCCTCTGCTCGGTCGTGGACGGTCCCGACGGCTCGTCGTCGGAATGGACCCCGCTCCCACGAAACCACGTAGTGTAATAGAATCGGGGGAGAATACTGGACCCCCCACCCCACACTCCTGACCCAGGACACCTCCTCTCCGTGGCCCTCCGGCTCCTCGCACTCCTCGCCGTGCTCCCCCTGCTGCTGCCCGCCGCATCGGTCG
>SLBA01000170.1 GCA_007126575.1 Gemmatimonadota bacterium
GGGGGCCGGGTCGTGGTCGGGGGCGTGAGCACGGCCAAGTACTTTCTGCCCCGAGCGGTGGCCGCGTTCGCCGAGGCATGGCAGGGGGTGTCGGTCCAGCTCCGGATCGGAAACCGGGACGAGGTGGTGGCCGCCCTGCGGTCGTACGAGATCGACCTGGCGGTAACCGGACGTCCTCCCCTCGACTTCGCGATCCGACGGTCGGTGGTGGGAGATCACCCCTATCTCGTCATCGCATCGCCCGACCACCCGCTGGCCGCCTGCGGAGACCGGGTGGCGCTGGAGAGGCTCACGACCGAAACCCTGCTCATGCGCGAGAAGGGGTCGGGCACGCGCACCCTCGCGATGCAGCTCTTCTCCGACGCCGGCCTCGACGCCCCTCCCGGCATGGAGATGGGCACGAACGAGAGCATCAAGCAGGGGGTGATGGCCGGACTGGGGATCGCGGTCATCTCATCGCACACCGTGGCGGCCGAGGTGATGGCCGGAAGGCTGGCGGTGCTGCGGGTCGACGGGCTCCCGATCATCAAGGACTGGTTCGTCGCTCGAAGGCGGGAGCGTCGTCTCCTTCCGGCCGCCCAGGCCTTCTGGGACTTCATGTCGACCCGGGGGGGTGACTTTCTTCCGGAGGTCCCCGGCCTCGATCCCGGACGGCGGGCCCCGTCACCGGAGTGGTCGGAGGGACCGGTGTGAGCCCACCGCACCGGGAACCGCCTCGGTGAACCGCGGGCCCCAGCATGACTGGAAGGCGGTTGAAGAAATACGGGGCGCCGGGCCGGGGAGGATCCTCTCTCCCGCGGCACCGACGCCCCGCATTCGGACTGAGCGATGTCGGATCAGCTCAGTCGGTGCTCACCGATCAGCTCCAGGATCCCGGAGACCCCGTCGGGCAGGCATCGCCCGATGACAGGTTGGGGTTGTTGTCCAGCTCGCGCTGCACGATCGGGAAGGCGATGTCGTCACCGCCCCCGATCCCGCCCTTGACCGGCGGGAAGAGATCGATATTCACGGTCGGATCCAGGCGCAGACGTCGCGAGGTCACATGCCGATCTCCGGTGAGCCAGAGCTCCCGTGCACGCTCGTCGGCGACGCGCTTCACGTCGGCCTCGAGCTCCCCGGTCAGGGTGATCGGCTGCAGCAGGTTCTCGGGCTCGGGCGGATTCACCCCGAACTGGATCGTGGCCCGCGTGCTGAAGTCGCTCCGCAGATCGTTGATGATGTCCTCGGCTGCACCCGTCTGGCCATTGCGGACCGCGACCTCGGCCTCGATCAGCCTGGCCTCGTAGCCGGACGCCATGAAGACGTCGGCTTCGGGCCGGCTGTAGAGACGCTGAAGGTTCACGGGGATCGACTGGTCGAACGAGGTGAATCCGGGGGGTCGCACGTCGATCAGGTTGAGTCTCACGAACTTTTCGAAGTGCTCGAAGACCTCGTTCCCCCGAGACGCCTGGGACCCGTCGCCCACGCTCCACCGGATCGCCTCGGTGTCACCGTGCGTGAAGGTGTACATCTCGTTGAACTGGGCGGGATCGTTGTTCGAGTACTCCGCAAAGTACGTGAAGTCCCGCGGCACCTGCTGTGCCAGATCCCGGGCCTGCGTGTAGTTGCCCAGCCAGAGGTGGGCCCTGGCCTGTCCGAGGACCGCAGCGAGCCGCACATCGTTCAGCCCTTCCTGAGTGGCGAGCTGCTCGGCCTCTGTGAGAAAGGTGAGCGCGTCCTGAATCCGATCATTCGGCATGAGGGGCGACGACTCGTTCGCCATCCCGGTCAGGATGCTCCAGCAGTAGAGCTCACCGAGCCACAGTCGGCTGAATCCGCCGTAGAGTCGGGCCAGGGTGATCCCTT
This sequence comes from Gemmatimonadota bacterium, assembly GCA_007126575.1. Taxonomy (GTDB): domain Bacteria; phylum Gemmatimonadota; class Gemmatimonadetes; order Longimicrobiales; family Gaopeijiaceae; genus SLBA01. Next base: position 1,846 of record SLBA01000170.1, read on the forward strand.
CCCGAAGATTCGCCTGAACCCCTTCGAAGTCGGGATTTCCGAGCAGGTTATCGAAAATGAAGGCCGTGGTATCGGCCTGCATCCGCGCCTGGTGGAGGGGCACGTAGACCTCGTTGGTCAGCGTCGCGTTGTTGGGTGACATTCGCCGGGAATCCACCTGTGCCCGGGTGGGAAAGGTTCCGGCGAGCACCATCTCGTCGGTCAGCATCGCCGAGTAGCGGATGATGTCGTCGGTGGCCTCGTGGTAGTTTCCGACCAGGCCGTTGATGAGGGTCGGGACCGCGGCAGGTCCGGCCGCATCGATGTCTTCGGGGGTGACGATCCCCCGGTCGTCGACATCGAGGATCCCGCCGTCGCATCCGGCCATGACCAGCACGGCCAGGGCCAGAAGCGACGCCGCGCCCCGGCGGACGATCGCGTTGATTGCAGTAGTCATCGGTTTATCTCCGTATCTCTGAGAATGTCTGTAGCGATTCATCCTGACCTCCTCAGAAGGTGATTGAGAACTGACCCGTCACGCGCTTCGCGGGGGGCAGGGTGAGGAACTCGGCCCTCGTGGCCTGCGCGCCTCCGGCGAAGCTGATCTCCGGATCGAGCCCGGAGTAGTTCGTGAAGGTGGCGAGGTTCTCGCCGGCAATGGTGAAGTGGCCCCGCGTCGCACCCAGGTGGCCCAGCCAGGAATCGGGCAGCTGGATCCGAGCCGAGACGGTGCGCAGGCGCAGGAAGTCCGCGTCCTCGACCCAGGGAGAGATCCCCTGGTCGCCCGAGGCCGTCTGCTTCAGGCGAGCCATGTCGGTGGGCTCCCCGTCGGCGTCCCGCTCGAAGATCTGCGTGCAGGTGCCGCCGAACTCGCCACCCCCGAGGAACCCGCACATGAATTCCTCGGTGCTGTTGAACTGCTGGTGACCTCCGGCAAAGCCGAGGTTGGCGTGCAGGGTGAGTCGATCCCCGAGCGTCACATTGGTCGTGACCGATCCTTCCCACTCGGGCGTCGGATGCCCCAGAAAGACCGGGTCATCGCTCACCTCCACCTCACCGTCGTCGCCGATCGTGTAGAGATTACCGAAGTACGAAGCGAAGGGGTGTCCCTCCTGGTGTCGCTGGCTGTTGCCGCCGAGCCCGAAGATGATCGGCTCGTCGAGCGAGGTGATCTCGCCCCGGTTGGTCGAGGCGGTGATCCGCCAATCCCAGAAGAGGCCGGGACGATCCATCGTGATCAGATCGAGGCCCAGCTCCACACCGCTGTTCGTCATCTCACCCACATTGGTGAACTGCGCACCGGAGAATCCTGTGGACGGTGCCTGCGGCCGGGTGACGATCGCGTCCTCGGTCTGCTGGTTGTAGTACGTCATGTCGATCCCGAGCCGGCCTTCGAGGAGGTCGGTCTCGAAACCGAGCTCGACCTCACGACCCGTCTCGGGCCGCAGATCCGGGTTTCCGGGCCGGGTCAGGCGGATTCCCGCCAGATCGGAATCGCGGAAGCTGACCCGCTCCGCGCTCAGCAGCTGCAGAGCGGCGAAGCTCGAGGGCTGCTTGCCCGAGGTGCCCCACGCCCCACGTACCCGCAGGAAGTCGAGGGCGTCGTACTCGGGGAACCAGTCCTCCTCACTCAGAACCCACGACCCCATGATCCGGGGATAGGCCTGGCGACCGAGGTTCTCACCGAAGGCGCTGTTCTCGTCGACCCGAACCGCGGGCGTGATGAACAGGCGGTCCCGAAACCCGAACTGCTGCTGGACGAAGAGGCCCAGCGTCCGGGTCTCGACCACATTCTCGAATCCCTGGGTCCGCACGGCGTTCGAGACCGTCGAGCTTCCCGTGGGCAGGAACTGGCCGAAGGATCCGGCCGACTCCGCCTGCTCACGGAAGAACTGGCCCCCGAGGGTCGTCGTCGAACGCAGATCCGGGGTGAGATCCGTCGTCAGCGTCGCGCTCCCCTCGACGGTGAAGTTCCGGTTGATCACGTGGTTGACCGTCCGCTGACCGAGTGAAGCCGAGCCGAAGGGAAGGTCCGGGTCCACCGGAATCAGGGAGCCGAACTGGTCCGAGAACTCGTCGTATCCCACCGTACCCCGCAGCCGCAGGACGTCGAAGGGATCGTAGTCGATCGTGGCACTCGAGGTGAATCGCTCCACCTTCTGCTGGTTGGTGAGCGTGCTCACGTCGTTGAAGTCGCGGCCCCCGAAGAAGGGCAGTTCGGCGCAACCCTGCGTTCCGAGCGGCACCCCGAAGGCACGGGACACCTCGAAATCAAGAGGGCAGGTCTGGACGTTCTCGTCGCCCGTCACGGGGTCGTCGCGTGTGATCGGCTTCTCCCAGGGAAATCCGATCAGCGCCACCCCGATATAGCCGAACCCGTTGTTGTCGTTGTCGGGCAGCTCCACATTGGTGGCCGAGAATCCGACCTGCGACGAGACCTGAACGTTGTCCGAGGGGTTCAGGCTGAAGTTCCCCCGCACGCTGTATCGCTGCATCTCGTTGTTCGGCAGCGACCCCTCATTGTCGGTGATGTCTCCCGAGAGGAAGTAGGTCAGCGCTTCGGAGCCGCCACGCAGGCTGATCCCGGTGGTCCTCTCCAGGCCGGTCCGCCAAGGACTCAGGTCGGTTCCGTCGCGCTCCAGAAGGTTCATCGTGTAGACCGTGTCCGGCGCGGCCTCACCGAAGAAGGCCCGTGGGTTGAAGGCGTTGGAGGGCCAGTCGGTGTCATCCCAGCCCCCGCCGAGCTCCGACCGGAAGGTCCACTCCCCCTCGCCGGTCTGTCCGCGTTTGGTAGTGATCCGGATCACACCCGCGGCCGCCTCGGTCCCGTACAGCGTCGCGGCGGAGGGTCCCTTCACGATCTCGATCGACTCGATCTCGTTCGGATTCAGGTCGTTCAGCCGACTGGTGTTCTGCCCTCCCACACCGGGACCCGAGCTCACATCGTTCGAGACCCGGGCGCCATCGATATAGATCAGGGGGGTGTTGTTCAGGCTGATCGAGCTATTTCCGCGGATCCGGATCGTCGAAGACGCTCCGGTCGTGCCCGATCCGAGCTGGACCGTCACACCGGACGCCTGCCCCTGCAGCATGCTCGTGACATTCGTGGGCATGGCGCGTTCCATGAGCTGCAGCCCACTCAACCGGGTGGCCGCGTTTCCGAGTTCTCTTCGCCGCTGCTCACCCGTGGCGGTCACCACGAGGCCTTCGAGAGCGATCGGAGAGATCTGGAGGGTGAAGTTGAGGGTGACCGTCTCACCCGCCTGGACCTGAACGCTCCGGGTCTCGGCCTGGAAGCCGAGCCTGCGGGCGCGTACCGAAGCCTCGCCGGCCGGCACGTTGGCGATCGAATACCGCCCCTCGGGACCGGTAAATGCGCTCAGGTTCGTGCCCGGCACCGTGACCTCGACGGCCGACATCGGCTCGCCGGTCTGGCCACTGGTCACCTGCCCCGAAATGGTCCCGGTCTGCTGGGCCGGAAGTCCGGCCGCGGTGAAGAGGAGAAACGCTGCGGCGACAAGCGTCGCGCGCACCCCTCCCTGAAGTCGTGAAGGAAACATGAAGAAACTCCTTGCCAGAAAACCGCGTGAAGGCGGTCGGGGCAAGGATCTCTCCCGATGATCAGTCAGAATGGCGTCCTCACCCGTCGCGCCCGAATTGGTGGACCCCGGTCCGGAGCGTGTCCGGACGAAGGGGATCCGAGCGAACTAAAAAGCTGCGTGAGCGACAACCTCCTCTCTCCCGTTGGGCCA
>SLBA01000167.1 GCA_007126575.1 Gemmatimonadota bacterium
CGAGACCCGATTCCGAGGAACCCACCGATGACTGATCCCACCTCGCCCGACCCCGCCGCCCCGCCCGATCGAACCTCCGAGCGACTGGAGCGAGCCGGGCTCTCGGGAGATCCGCTCCAGATCTTCGAGCAATGGATGGGCGAGGCCGAGCGGGACTCGAGAATGGAGTACCCGAACGCCTGCACCCTGAGCACGGTCGATCCCCGGGGCATGCCCGAGGGTCGGATCATCCTGCTCAAGGGGGTCGATGCGCGCGGGTTCGCCTTCTACACGAACTACGAGTCGGCGAAGGCGCGCGCGCTCGGGGCGCACCCTCGGGCGAGCCTGACCTTCTACTGGGATGCCATGGGGCGCCAGGTGCGGGTTCGGGGGCCCGTCGAGCGCCTGCCCGCCGAGGAGTCCGACGCGTACTTCGAGAGCCGGCCCCGCGAGAGCCGGATCGGTGCGTGGGCCTCGGATCAGAGCCGCCCGCTCGAGAGCCGCGAAGCGCTGGAGCGGATGGTCGAGGGCGTCCGGGACCGGTTCGGCTCGGGTCCGATTCCCCGGCCCTCCCACTGGGGCGGGTACCTCCTGACCCCGATCGAGATCGAGTTCTGGGCGGCGGGCGAGGCGCGCCTGCACGACCGATTCCTCTTCAGGCGCCCGAGCGAGGGGGCCGAATGGAGCGTGGTTCGGCTCAACCCTTGATCGCCGAGAGGTCTCCGAGGATCTTCCCATCGGGGCCGAGCTCGGGGTAGGGGAGGCTGCGTTCGTCGAAGCGGAGGGCGAAGTCGGGATAGGCCCAGCGAAAAAGGATGGACTCGTAGCGGTCGGGCTCGAGGCGGGAGGGCGGAGCGTACATCCCGGCCGCCTCCCGCTGCCGCTGCGCCTCGTAAAGGAAAAGCGCGGTGGCCACCGACACGTTCAGCGAGCGGACCATGCCGACCATGGGGATGACCGCGGTCAGATCGGTGGCGGCGAGGGCCTCGTCGCTCACCCCGAAGAGCTCGGCTCCCATGAGGATCGCGGTCGGGCGGGTGTAGTCGACCGCGCGAAAGTCGACCGCATCCCGGGTCGGGTGAGCCGCGACCACCTGGAACCCCCGCTCCTGGAGACGTCCGATCGCCGCAGGGGCATCGGGGTGCTCGTGCACCTCCATCCACTTCGCGGATCCCCCCGAGGTCTCGTGATGCAGGGTCAGGCCGTGGTCGGGGGGGACCGCGTGCACCTCGAGGACTCCGGCCGCATCGCAGTTGCGCAGGATAGCCGAGAAGTTGTGCGGCTTGTTGACCCGCTCCATGACCACGGTCAGGTCGGGCTGGCGCCGATCCAGGACCCGCCGGATTCGCTCGAATCGCTCCCTACGCATGGCCCTCTCCCACCATCACCGGTCTTTGCGTTTCGGTGCCCGACGATGGATATTGGATGCGGTCGCCCGGACCGAACCCCGACGGTTCGCGGCATCTGCCCGTTTCAGGAGTGTGTGTCATGTCGAGTCCCATTCGTAGTCCCCTCCGCTCACGTCCTGTCCTTGCCGTTACGGCCCTCCTGGGTGCCGCGGCCATGGTCGGCACAGTGCCCGTCGCCCACGCCCAGACCCCGGATCGGATCCAGGCCGACCCCGCGACCGTTCAGATCGAGGTGGGCCAGAGCGCACCCCTGACATTCACGGCGCTCGATGCCGACGGCAACCCCATCGACGTGGCGATCCGCGTGACCGGGCCCCGCGGCGCGGTGCAGGTCGAGGAGGGGGCGATTCGCGGGCTCGAGGTCGGCACGCACACGGTGACGGCGACCGAGGTCCTGGCAGCGGGCGAGGATCGCGAACCCCTCTCGGTCGGCGTGCCCGTCGAAGTTCGCTGGCCGGCGGTGGAGCGGGTTGCGACCGAGGCCCTGACCCCGGGAACTCTCTTCGAGGGCTCCACGCAGCGTCACCGGGCCCGCGCCTATCACGCCGACGGCACCGAACGTCCCGCTCCCGACGCACGCTGGCAGAGCCACACCCCCGAGGTGGTCGAGGTGGACCGCTTCGGGAACGTGACCGCGGTCGCCACGGGCCACGCCGAGGTCGAGGTCACGGTCGAGGGCGTCTCCACGCGATGGGAGGGGCAGGTCCGGCCGCTCCCGGAGCTCCGGCTCTCGCTCGAAGGGGGAGACGACGTGGTTCGCACGGGCGACGTCCAGCACTTCCGCCTCGTGGCCCGGACTCCCGACGGGGTGGCGATCGACGAGGAGGCCCTCGCGGAGCTCCCCGTCCGGTGGAGCCTCCGCCACGATCTTCCGGACGACCTGGCCGCGCCCCCCGCACCCGGTCAGATCCGCGACGGTCGGGTCGTTGCCGACATCCCCGGCGACTTCACGGTGGTCGCCACCGTGGGAGGGCTCAACGCGCAGCGAACCTTCCGTGCCGAGCCGCGCGACGTGGTCCGGAACCTCGAGGTGCTCGGCCAGGGTCGCCAGGACCACGTCCGCACGACCGACTTCTGGGTCTTCGAGGGCAACGACGGGCGCGACTACGTGATCACGGGCGCGAAGATGTCCGACGGGCAGGCCTTCGTCTTCGACGTAACCGATCCCGCGAACATGGTGAAGACCGACTCGATCCGTGTCGACGCCCGCTCGATCAACGACGTGAAGGTGTCGCCGGACGGGCGGTTCGCCACCCTCACCCGCGAGGGGGCCTCGGATCGGGTCAACGGACTGGTGATCCTCGACCTCTCCGAGCCGGCCCATCCCCGCATCGCCTCGGAGGTGACCGAGGGGCTTACGGGCGGGGTCCACAACGCCTACCCCCTCGACGACTATGTCTTCGCCCTCTCGGGGGGGCGGCGCTACGTCATCCTCGACGTGCGGGACATCGAGAACCCCACCCTGGTCAGCGAGGTGGAGCACGAGGACTGCGGAATCCACGACGTCTGGTATCACGACGGCGTGGCCTACTCGGCCCAGTGGGGCTGCGGGGTGATCGCCTACGACGTCGGAAACGGGGCCTGGGGCGGATCCAGGGAGAACCCCGTCTTCATCAACTCCTACATCGTTCCGGGCGAAGCGGCCACCCACGCGGTCTTCCCCTACTACCAGGAGGCCACTGGGCGCTTCTACCTGTTCATCGGCGACGAGATCATGAATCGCCGCGGGCTGGCCTGGCAGGGGGTGCCGGGGAACTACCAGATCCCCTACGATCCGGAGACGGGGCAGGGGGGGACGATTCTGAGCACGCGCGGCTACATCCAGGTCATCGACTTCACCGATCCGGCCGAGCCCGAGATGGTGGCGCGCTACGAGGTCCCGGAGTACGGGACCCACAACATCTGGGTCGAAGACGACGTCCTCTACCAGGCCTACTACGAAGGGGGGCTGCGGGTGGTCGACGTCTCGGGCGAGCTGATGGGGAATCTGTACACGCAGGGGCGCGAGATCGCGGTCTACCGGTCGGCAGACCCGATCGGATACGTCCCGAACTCCCCCATGGTCTGGAGCGCCATGCCCTACAAGGGGATGATCTTCTTTACGGACACGAACTCGGGGATCTGGGCGGTCCAGCTCGAAGGTGAGGGCCGCCCGGTGATGGAATGACTCCGGTCGCCGAGGTCGAGCAGGGGGTGGTCGAGCGGATCCTGGCTCGGCTGGGTCCCAGGGTCGTGGTCGGCCTCCCCCTGGGCCTCGGCAAGCCGGTCTCCCTCGTCAACGCCCTGTATCGGAGGGTGGCCGATCAGCCCGGGATCGAGCTCGAGATCGTCACCGCGCTCTCGCTCGACGTGCCCTCGGCCTCGAGCGACATGGAGCAGCGGTTCCTGGAGCCCTTCGCCACACGCCACTTCGGCTCCGACCCCGAGCGACTCGACTATGTTCGCGATCTGGAGCGGGACGAGGTCCCCCCGAACGTCCGGATCACCGAGTTCTATCTGCGGTCCGGGTCCTCGCTCGGAAACACCCTGGCTCAGCGCCACTACATCTCGGCGAACTACACCCACGTGGCCCGGGACCTGATGGACCGAGGGGTGAACCTGACGATGCAGGAGGTGGCGGTGGAGCCCGGTGGCGGGCGCCTCAGCCTCTCGTGCAACCCCGACGTGACCCTCGAACTCGCGGCCCGGATGGCCGACGCGCCCGACCGGGAGTGCCTGATGATCGCGCGGGTCCGGCGGGAGCTCCCCTTCATGCACGGCGACGCGATCGTGGAGCGGTCCTTCTTCGACGAGGTCATCGAGGTCGAGGACCGCCCGCGGCCCCTCTTCGCCGTTCCCCGGCAGCCGGTCTCGCCGCAGGACTATGCCGTCGGGCTCCACGCCAGCGGGCTCATCGACGACGGGGGGACCCTCCAGATCGGGATCGGGGCCCTGAGCGACGCACTCGTCCACGCCCTCCTCCTGCGGCATCGGTCGAATGACCGGTACCGCACGGTCCTCTCGGCCCTTCGCGGGGCGCCCGCCGAGGGCGAGGGTCTCGACCCCTTCGTGAGTGGCCTCTACGGGGCGAGCGAGATGTTCATGGACGGGTTCATGCACCTCTACCGGGCGGGGATCCTCACCCGCGAGGTCTTCGACGACGAACGGCTGCAGCGGTTCGCGAACGACGGCGACCACGGCGCGCTGGGGGAGCACCGGGGCCGGGGCGCGGTGATGGGCGCGGCCTTCTTCCTGGGAAGCCGACCCTTCTACGACTTCCTCGACTGCCTCGAACCCGACGAGCGCCCCCGCTTCCGCATGACCTCGGTGGAGCGGATCAACCAGCTCTACGGTGGCGACGAGGAGCTCGAGGTCCTCCAGCGGCGAGGAGCCCGCTTCTTCAACACCTGCATGATGGTCACCGCGACGGGCGCGGCCGTCAGCGACGGGCTCGCCGACTACCAGATGGTGAGTGGGGTGGGCGGGCAGTACAACTTCGTGGCGATGGCCCACGCGATGCGCGACGGTCGCTCGGTCCTGATGCTGCGCAGCACCCGGGGCTCCGGCTCCTCGACCTCGTCGAACATCGTCTGGGAGCACCCGCACGCGACGATCCCCCGCCACCTGCGCGACATCGTCGTGACCGAGTACGGGGTGGCGAAGCTCCGGGGCCGGACTGACGAGGAGTGCATTCAGGCGCTGGTCGGCATCATGGACGCCCGCTTCCAGGAGGCGCTCGTCGCGACGGCGAAGGAGGCCGGGAAGCTCGACCCCGCGTGGGAGATCCCCGCCACCGCCCGTCGGAATCGTCCCGAGGCCCTGCAGGAGACCCTGGCGGGAGATGCCTTCCCCCGGTACCCGTTCGGAAGCGACTTCACCCTGGTCGAGGAGCGTCTCGTGGAGGGCCTGCAGGAGCTCAAGGCGCTCGCGAAGAGTCCCCTCCGGATGGGGGCGGCCTGGCTCCGGGGGCACCCGTCCCGGTATCCCGCGGAGCTGGCCCGGATGGGGCTGGCGGACCCGACCGGCTGGCGGGATCGGGCGATGGCCCGGCTACTGGCCCACGCCCTCGACCGTGCCGACCTCTCCGGTCTGGTCCCAGACGCGGCGGAAGCGTAGGAGGAGTCGGCCGACGGGTGACAGCCCGGCGAGCTCGGCCCGGACCGCCACGGCGAGCGCCGGGTCGTCGGTGATCAGTCCGTGGACCCCCCGCTCGATCAGGTCCGCCATTTCGATCGCGTCGTTGACGGTCCAGGCGTGCACCTCGATCGATCGGTCGGCCGCCTGTGCCAGGAGCCGGGGGGTGACCTGGGTCCTCGAGACCGCCAGGAAATCCACCGGAAGGAGCGTCTGGTCCCCCACGACGAGGGCGGAGACGTAGCCGATCGGAATCTCGGAGGCCAGTGCGCGAAGCTGATGCACCGCATCGAGGTGCAGCGACATCAGGACGACCTGGTCCTCCATCTGCGCTTCGCGGATTTCCCGAAGGGTCGCCTCGGCCAGCCCGGGATCCCACCCGTAGTACTTGAGCTCGATATTGAGCCGGATCCGGTCGCGGGAGCGTTCGAGGAACTCCGCGAGGGTGGCGATCCGGCGCTCCGAGGCCGGTGTTCCGTCGTCGGGTCGTTGGACCAGGTCGGCGATCTCGGGATAGTCGACCTCGGCGATCCGGCGAGGGTCCCCCGCGACCCGCATCAGGTCCGCGTCATGCACCACCACCACCGTCCCGTCCCGGGTGCGCAGCACGTCGATCTCGGCGTAGTCGGCTCCGGCCGCGATCGAGAGCTCGAGCGCCGACAGGCTGTTTTCGGGAGCGGGAGGGGGCCCGGCACGGTGGGCCATGACCGCCACGGCCCTCGGCTCCGGAAGGGCCTCCAGGAGAAGAAGGCTCCCGCCCAGGCTGAGCATCAGGAGCCCGATGGCGACCCCCGCCAGGCGCGCGGGTCGCAGCCACTCCATCAGGGTGGGAAGCCGTCGGAAGTCCAGCGCGCCTCCGACCGCGCGGATCGCTCCGCCCGGTGTCGCGAGCCCGGTCCTCTCCTCTTCGACGATCCGGGCATGGAGATCGGTGTCGAGGTGATAGAAGAGGGTGAGGACCGCCGCCAGCGTCGAGAAGCCCAGGAACCCCACGCAGGCATCGACCAGGAAGGAGATCGCCAGGTACCCCCCGATCGCCAGCGCCAGGATGGCGAGCGACTCGGTGATGCCCGCGATGCCCCCGATCGCCCAGCCGCCCAGCCAGAAGACGAGCCCCGCCGCCACGAGGCGGATCACGCCCCACCCGATGCCGGCCAGCGCCAGCGTCCGGACCACGTGCCAGCCCTTCCCCCGCTCGCGGGTTCGGGACCAGCTCCTGCGCAGGGCGGCGCGAAGGGGCGTGTGCCCGTCGAGGTAGGCCGGGACGACCGGGAGCGCGCGCCCGACGAGGGCCCCCGCCACCCCGACCCAGAGGAGCGCCCAGATCGCCGCGCTCCCGAGGGCCCACCGCCACTCCGACGGCTGGATCGAGAGGTAGTAGTTGATGTCGTGATCCCGCAGGAAGACCCAGTAGATCCCCCCGAGTCCGGCCAGGAGAGGCACGACGAGGAGCGCACCGGTCGCGACGCCCGCCACACACAGCCGAAAGAGGGTGGCGACCCGCGGGACGAGGCCGATCGCCGTTCGGCGTACCGAGACCGGGCGGCCCTCGAGCTCGTCGGTGATCATGCGGAAGAGTCCGGCGTAGCGCAGGACCGCCCCGATCAGCGCGAGCCCCCCGGCGAGCAGGAGGTAGCTGGCTCCCGGCAGGCTCAGGGCCCAGCTCACCACCTCGTCGTTTCCGATCACCATCCGGTCGCCGCGCAGGATCTGCCACCCGAGCACCCCGGAGGTGAGCGGCCCCAGCGCCACGGCCACCGCGGCCCACACGAGGAGGGTCCACCCGAGCATCGGACGCCAGAGCCCCGCGATCCGGTGCAGCGATCGCTCGATGAGCTCGACCGAACTCAGCCTCGGACGGTCCGGTCGCAGTCCCTCTTCCGGTTCCTGGTGTTCTTCCGATCCTGGGTGGGTCATGGAATCCCGTGATGAGGAGGGACTCGTGGCAGGGAGCCGACGAGCCCATGGACGGCAGGGCCGCGCCCATTCTAGCCCGTCGGCCGGGACGGTTCCAGTCCCGGCCCACGTATCGTATTCTTCTGTCGGGTCGGACGATCATCCATCAGATGGGGAGCATCATGGCACGACGCGAAGGCGAAGGCAGGGGAGGGCCGCGACGGGCGGGGATCCTTCTGGCCCTGGGGCTACTCCTTGCCCTCTCGGCGTGTGGAGACCGGACGCCCCCACGGACGCCCGACGTCCTGCGGACGCTCCCCCACGACCCCGGCGCCTACACGCAGGGCCTCCTCCTGCACGAGGGCCGGTTCTACGAGAGCACCGGCCGATACGGCGAGTCGACCCTGCGCGAGGTCGAGGTCGAGACCGGCCGGGTCCTGCGCTCCGTGGAGCTGCCCGAGGAGTACTTCGGCGAGGGGCTCGCCCTGGTCGACGACCGCCTCATCCAGCTCACCTGGAAGGAGGAGGTGGCCTTCGTCTACGACCTCGAGACCTTCGAAGAGATCGATCGGTTCAGCTACGAGACCGAGGGCTGGGGCCTCTGCTACGATGGGGAGTGGCTCTACATGACCACCGGCGGCACGATGCTCTACCGACGCGACCCCGAAAGCTTCGAGGCGGTCGACCGGGTGCAGATCGCGCGCAGGGGGCAGCCGGTCTGGAGGGCGAACGAGCTGGCGTGCGTCGGCGACTACGTCTTCGCCAACGTGTTCATGACCGACCGGATCCTGCAGATCGACAAGCGGAGTGGCGAGGTCGTCCGGGAATTCGATGGGTCGGAGCTGATCCCCGAGGGGGGCCGGCCCGCCAACGCCGAGGCGGTCCTGAACGGAATCGCGCACGATCCGTCCTCGGGCACCTTCTACCTGACCGGAAAGCTGTGGCCCACGATGTTCGAGGTTCGGCTGCCGGGCGTCTGACCATTCGAGGGCCTTTGGGGTTAGCATTGGACGAGCGAGACCCGCTCGCACCGAACGTTGCGACCCGAATCGAGAGGACAAGAACTGGATGTCGAATACAGTGGCACTGCTGGGATGGAGCCTGCCGGCGATCGAGAGCATGCGGTCGATGGACCGCCCCTTCGTCATGGTGAGTTTTGCGGATTTCGAGCCCTACGCAAGGGAGCACGGAATCCCCTTCGTCGCCTGGAACTACAATGATTGGAGCGAACGGTCCAACGCCCTCCAGCTCAAGGAGCGGCTCGACCCGCACGGGGCGGAGCTCGCGGTGCCCCTCTTCGAAGAGACGGTGGAGTGGGCCGGCGCGCTGAACTCCCTGTACCGCGACGATCCCCGCCTCCTGAACCGCGCCTATCTCTGCCGCAACAAGGCGATCATGAAGCGCAAGGCGCTCCTGGCCGGCTTCCGGGTGGGGCTCTTCGAAGAGGTGCACACGGTCGAACAGGTCCACCAGTTCATGAAGCGCCTGAACGAGGCGCACCTGCAGCTTCCCGGAGAGGAGGACGCCTGGGTCCACCTCAAGCCGTTCAGCGCGGCCGGGACGGTCGGCCACAAGCTCCTGCGCAGCCACGCCAGCATCGACGAGCGGGTGATTCCCGCCGACTTCCCCTGCCTGGTCGAGAGTCATCTCCCGGGGCTGGAGTTCTCGTGCGAGGCCTTCATCCACGATGGAAAGGTCCGATTCCTGAACATCACCGAGTACGTGAAGCTCGGGTATTCGAACTTCGTGCCGGCGGGGACCCAGCTCGAGGGTCAGCGCGACCGGATCCGGGCCGCGATCGAGAAGCTCGCCCGAGCCTTCGGGATCGAGTACGGGATGATCCACCCGGAGTGGTTTCTCACCGAAGACGACGAGTTGAGCTTCGGCGAGGTGGCCTGCCGGATCCCGGGGGGACACATCTTCGAGCTCATCGAGGCCGCGCACGGCTTCGACCCGATCCAGGCGCTGGTCCTGTGCAGCGACCCCAAGGTCACCGACGACGAGATCCGGGCCTTCTTTCCCTCTGACGAGAAGACCCCCGAGCAGTACGCGGGGAGCGTCATGGTCTACCCGAAACCCGGCAGGATCTCGCGGCTCGAGGTGCCCGAGGAGCTCAAGGAGGACCCCTACTTCCACAGCCACACCCTGATCTCCCCGCACGAGCACAAGGTCTCGGACACGCGGGAAGGCTTCGGGAACCACTACGGAACGGTCTTCTTCCAGGGCACGGATCCCGACCGCATGCGGGAACTCCTGGTCCACTATCAGGACACCGACTTCTTTGCGTGACCGCCCGTGACGTCCAACACACAGCGTTCTGAACGCACCGAGCAGCGCTTGGACGAGTCGGTCGAGGCGCTCCTCGAGGCCTCTCCCCTCATGCGCCCGGAGCTGGTTCGCCGGCTCCTGAGCCAGGTCGACCTCCTCACCTCGACCCGCGAGGGGGTCGAGCACCTTTACGCGGCGATCCCCCGGATGGTCGAGGGGGGGGTGTTCGAGGATGGCCCCTGGGCTCATCCCGGTCGCCTGGTCCCCGCGCTCGTCGCCGGCACGCTGCGGGCCGGGGGGCCGACCATGCTCATGGAGATCCTGAGCGAGCTGCGGATCGTCGCACTCGCCGAGGGTCGGATTCAGCGCCCGGGCTATTCGGCGAAGCGCGCCCGGCGCTTTCTCGAAGAGATGATGGTGGCGAGCCTCGACATGGTCCTCGCCGACCACACCACGAAGCCCGACAGCCTTTCGGAGAAGGATGGGGCCCGCGTCACCGCCCTCATGGACTTCCTGCGCGAGCGGATCCCGGTTCGGGCCCTCAAGCCGGGACTCGCCACCGAGATCTCGCTCCTCTGTCTTCAGCGGCCGATCGTCACCGATCGCGCCCTCGATCTCCTTCGACTGGTCCGGGACCATGTCCCGATCGACGACCACGCCCCGGTCGACGAGGGCCTTCCCGACGACGGCGACCCGGAGTGGGAGGACCCGGACCCGGACCGTCGGCTGGCCGTCTACCTGAACGCCGCCTTCACCCCGTCCGAGGCGGTGCGGGCGCATAGCGTCGGGGAGTACGAGGCTTTCCTGGACTCGGCGTCCCCCTCGACGATCGAAGCCGAGTGCCGGGCGCTGGGGCTCACGATGCGGCAGACGGGCCTCGCGGTGCCCCACCACGCCGTGCTGGCCCGGCGGGTGGCCTCGCGGCCGGCGCTCCTCGGCGCGCTGCTCGGACTGAACCCCACGGGCGAAGCCGAACTTCGACGCCACCGCGAGTTCGTGGCCGAGCTGGTGGACCGGGCGATCGCGCCCGAGCTCCCCCGGGGGTGCTACGGTCTGGGTCGCCTGCTCGATCGCGGGATCCTCTCGCAGCAGCCGGTCCGCAGCGGGCTTCAGCGCTTCTTCGGCCTCGAGCTGCATCCCGAGGTCGAGGGGGCCATCCGCCTCTCCCGGCCCGATGCTTCGGTCGACGCGGCGGGGCTCCTTCTGGCCGACGTGATCGCGGTCCTCGGTCAGCCGCTGGGGGTGGGGCAGGGCAGGAACCCGACCTGTCAGTCCGCCCGCGGGATCAGCCTCTGGAGCCGGCACGCCCCGGGCAAGCTCCTCGACATGATCCGCTCGGTGGCTCGCAGCCACGATCTGACCATGCGCTTCGAGGGCGACGTCCTGCGCGCCTCGGAGCTCGGACTCGGGCTGGTCAAGGAGTTCGACCACAACCTCGACGCGGTCAGCGTGGTCCTCGTCCCCCACCTCGACCGGATCTACAACGAGATGATGCGCCGGGCCGCCTGGCGGGGTGACGATCCCCACAAGTGGGTCAACCCCGCCATGTACGGGCACTGGATCCCCACCGGCTTCCTCTCGGCGTACGACTACGCGACCGACGCGATCCGCGACTACGAGGGCTTTCTTCGCACCTTCTACGCCACGCACCATCCCCGCTACAACCGGGGGCACGACCTGGCGTATCCCAACCCGGTCGGTATCTTCCTCACCTCGGCGACCGGAGAGCTCATCGGCTTTCACGCGGTCTCGATCCTGCGGGTTCGGGAGGTCCGCGGGTCCACCCGCGTCTACCTGTTCAACCCGAACAGCGAGGGGCGCCAGCGATGGCACGCCGACATCCGACCCACGGTGGCCGGGAACGGGGAGCGGCCCGGCGAGTCCTCTCTCCCCTTCCACGAGTTCGCGTCGATCCTCTACGCCTTCCATTACAACCCGAGCGATGTCGGAGAGCTCGACGCCGTGGACGCCGCCGAGGTGGACCGGGTCCGCGCCCTCTCGGAGTCGAGCTGGGGCGACTCCTACCGCTGGGTGACCGCCGCCGGGCTTCCCGACGCGACCGAGACCGGGGGGTAGCGCCCGGTGCGCCTGGTCCTGATCGGAGGCGGGCACGCGCACCTCAGCGTCCTCGAAGCGGTCATCCACGACCCGTGGCCCGGTGTCGAGATCACCCTGATCTCCCCCGCCGGGCACCATCACTACTCGGGCATGGTCCCCGGCTACCTCGAGGGGCGGTACCGCGAGCCCGAGCTCCGCTTCGACCTGGTCGGGCTCTGCCGGGCCGCGGGGGCGCGCTTCGTCGAGGGCCGGGCGGAGCGCGTCCTTCCTCCCGCCGAGGGTGGGGAAGGGATCGTAGAGGTGGACGGGGTCCAGCTCCCCTTCGATACCGTATCGCTCGACGTGGGATCGGCTCCGGTCGCCCTGGAGCTGCCCGGTGTCGTCGAGCACGCCTTCACGATCCGCCCCATGAGCCGGGCGGTCGAACTCCGCGAGGCGCTCGACCGGACGCTGGGCGCGGTTCCGGTCGGGGAGGTCTTTCCGGTCGCCGTGGTGGGCGCGGGCGCCGCCGGCTTCGAGGTCGCCCTGACCCTCGAGGCGCGGGTCGCGGCGGCCGGCCGCCGTCCCGAGATCCACCTGATCGAGGCCGGCCCGAGGATCCTGCCGGGCTTCGGCGAACGGGTACGGCGCCGGGCGCTGTCGATCCTGGCACGTCGTGGGGTGACCGTGCGAACCGACACCGAGGTCACCTCGGTCGAGGCCCACCTCATCCACCTGAAGGATCGGGATCCCGTGCCGGTGCGCCTGACGGCGTGGATGACCGGCGCCGCGCCCCCACCCCTCCTCGCGTCCTCGAAGCTCCCCCTCGCGCCCGACGGCTTCCTCGCGGTCGACGCCCGGCTCCGCTCGATCGATGGGGCCCCGGTGTGGGGCGCCGGGGACTGCATCTCTCTCGAGGGGCACCCCGAGATGCCGCGCGCCGGCGTCTATGCGGTGCGCCAGGGACCGGTGCTCGCGAGGAATCTCGAGCGGGCCGTGCAGGAGGGGGGCGAGGGCGACCGCTACGAGCCGCAGGAGTCCTTCCTTTCGCTGATGAACACGGGGGACGGGCGGGCCCTCCTCAGGTGGGGATGGGTCGTGGCGCACGCCGGGTGGTGCTTTCGCCTCAAGGACTGGATCGACCGGCGCTTCATGCGGCGGTACCGGACCCTGCTCCGCGACGGGGAGTAGGACCGGGGCAGCGATAGAAGCGACCGGTCTCCATTTCTCGAACGTCGCTGCCGGCCCCGCCGGGCAGCGGGAGCGCGCCGTGTACGTCGATCGTCAGACCCTCGGGGACCTCGAGATCCTCCATGGCCGCCATGGCGCCCCGCCCCTCGCATCGGTCCTGGATCGCACCCGGACTCCGGCCGGGCGACGCGGGCTCCGCGAGCGGCTGACCCATCCGCTCTCCGATCCCTCGCTCATCGCCTCGGAGCTGGCGGCGGTCCGGTATGCCCTCGAGACGGGGCTCGACCTCAGGATCCCGGAAGGGATTCCCGAGGCGGTCGAATCGTACCTTCACGCCTCGCTCGCCTCGGCGGGCGATCGATCCCTCCTGGGCGGCTGGATCGAGGCCGGCTGGGTGGCCGTGCGCTATCCGGAGCTCCTGACCCTGGCTCGCGAGGGGGTCGTGGCGGTCTCGGGGCTGGTGCAGGCGCTCGAGGCCCCGACGCGGGCGGCGTGCGAGGACTCGGCACCGGCGGAGCTCCGCCGGATTGGGGGCAACATCGCGGCGCTGGTCCAGAAGCTCGACCTGCGCGGCCTCGTCGGGCTTCGCGGCGCCGCCTCCCTCCTGGCGGCCGACCATCGGCTCCGAAGCCGCCACCGGGGAGACATGCTCCGCCTCCTCGAGCGGGTCGGTGAGCTCGACGTCTGTCTGGCGGCCGCGCGGCTGGCCGACGAGGGCTGGGCGATCCCCGAACTCGATCCGGGGCCGGAGCTCAGGGTCGAGGGGACCGGGATCCGGCATCCGCTCCTCTCCAGTGCCGTCGGAAACGGGGTCGAGCTCGGCGCCGACCGTTCGGTGGTCTTCCTGACCGGCCCGAACATGGCGGGCAAGACCACGTACCTGCGCAGCGTCGCGCTCTGCGTGTACTTGGCCCACTGCGGCCTGCCGGTTCCCGCCGACACCTTCCGGCTCGCTCCGGTCGACGCGCTCTTCACCAGCTTCGCCCCCGAAGACAACCTGCGCGAGGGGCTCAGCTTCTTCATGGGCGAGGTCCGCCGGGTCCGGACCGTCCTGGAGCGGATCTCGAACGGGGACCGCATCCTGGCGCTCTTCGACGAGGTCTTCCGGGGGACGAACGTCCACGATGCCCTCGAGGCGTCGCGGATGGTGATCGAGGGGTGTGCCCGGGCCCGGGGGTCGGGATTCCTGTTTTCGAGCCATCTCGCCGAACTCGCGCCTCTTCTCGAGGAGCCGCGGACGGTGCGTTTCGCCCACTTCCATGGCGAGAGCGAGGGGGGACGTACTACCTTCGACTACCGCCTGCGCCCCGGGGTGTCCGATCAGCGGCTCGGTCTGGACATCCTGCGCCAGGAGGGGATCGACCGATTGCTTCACGACCTCGACCACGACGACTCGAGCCCCATCACCCGACCATGATCCATTGCACACCACCACGGCTGACCGCGGCCCTCTCCTTCGGCCTCCTGGCGCTGGCGGGCTGCGTCACCCAGACCGTATCCTCGTCCGAATCGGGCGGCGGCGGGTGGGCCGATCGTCCCGTGAGCACCGAGGTCGTCCGGATGGACTCCGGGATCGCGGCGCTCCAGAGCTTCGAGCCCCTCGTGGCCCGCGTGACCGAGGGTGGCGAGTGCGTGACGAACGATCTGGCGGCTGGCGGGGTACGCAGTCTCTCGATGGTCTACCCGACCCTGCGCGATCCCCGCACACAGGTCACCGTCGTGGTCGATGCCGCCGGCACCGTATTGCAATACAGCGAGCACCGTGGCGGCATGGCGCCGCGCGGCGGAAGCACGTCCAACCTTCCGACGGGGGCCTCGGGCGGTCCGCCGCAAACGACCATCGAGATGAATTTTCAGACCGGTCAGGCACGCGCGATCAACTCGGGTGGCGGGCACGTCGGGTTCGGTGTGCAGGGGAGCGCGGCCGACTTCCAGTACCAGGAAAGCCTGGGTCAGCCCGTGCTGCTCGCACAGCAGGTCCAGCAGCGCTGCTCGAGGCGCGACTGACAGCCGGCCCGACGAAGACCTCCTTTCTCAGCTTCAGATACGGAATGGTGAATGAGCGACGAAAAGCGCAGAAAGCGACGTGAGATCCGGGCCCTTCAGCGGGAGGCCACCTGGCTCCAGAAGGTGCTCTTCGGCCTCGGAAAGGCCCAGGAGGCCCGAGAGAAGTTCGGAGACGCCCGTGGCAAGGAGGTCGAGCCGATCGTGCTCGAGCTCGAGGACGGTCCCATGCCGATCGAGACGATCGAGGACGCCCTCGAGAGTCGGATCCAGGAGCTTCTCGAGGTGGTGCGCGAGCGCCGGCGCAATCTGCGCTGACGCGCGACCCGGCTCGGCGCGCCGCGTAGCGGTCGACGTTCGATGAGGTCCCCGAGCCCCCGACGGCCCGCACTGCCGAAGCTCCCGATCCGGGAGCTCCTGGGCCCTCTGGGTGAACGGCTGTCGAACGGGCGTCGGGCCGTGGTCGTGGCTCCGCCGGGAGCCGGCAAGACGACCCTGATCCCCCTCGCGCTCCTCGACGCCCCATGGCTCGAGGGTCGGACCATCCTGATGCTCGAGCCCCGGCGACTCGCGGCGCGGGCCGCCGCTCGCCGTATGGCGGCGCTCCTGGGAGAGGACGATGCCGGGGGCACGGTGGGCTACCGGGTCCGGCTCGACACCCGGGTGAGCGATCGTACCCGGATCGAGGTGGTGACCGAGGGCGTGCTGACACGAATGCTCCACGCCGACCCGGCACTCTCGGAGGTGGGCGTCGTCCTCTTCGACGAATTCCACGAACGCTCGCTTCAGGCCGACCTGGGGCTCGCGCTCACCCTCGAGTCCGCGGATGTGCTCCGCCCCGATCTGCGCATCGTGGTCATGTCGGCCACCCTCGAGACCGAGCCCGTGGCCGAGCTGCTCGGGGGCGCACCGGTCCTGACGAGCGAGGGCCGAACGTACCCGGTCGAGACCCGCTGGCGCGCCCGACCGGTGGACGGTTGGATCGAGCCCGCGGCCGTGCGCGCGATCGCGGACTCGCTGGCGCGCGACGAGGGAGACCTGCTGGTCTTCCTGCCGGGGGCGGGCGAGATCCGCCGCACCCGCGACCGCCTCGCCCAGTCCGACCTTCCGGCGGGGACGCGCGTCCACACCCTCCACGGATCCCTCTCGCGCGACGACCAGGACGCCGCGGTCCGTCCGGCCCCGTCGGGCACCCGCAAGGTGGTGCTCGCCTCGGCGATCGCCGAGAGCTCGCTGACCATCGAGGGGACCCGGGTCGTCATCGATTCGGGGCTCATGCGGGTCCCCCGCTTCGATCCCGGGTCGGCAATGAGCCGCCTCGAGACCGTGCGGGTCTCACGCGACTCGGCGGATCAGCGCCGCGGTCGCGCGGGACGCGAGGCGCCCGGTGTCTGCTACCGTCTCTGGACGCGGGCCGAGGACCGGGGGCTCGTCCCATCCCGAACCCCCGAGATCCTCGAGGCCGACCTGGCTGCCCTCGCGCTCGAACTCGCGGTCTGGGGCTCGCCCCCCGAGCAGCTGCGCTGGCTCGACCCCCCGCCCGAGGGAGGGCTGGCGGCGGCGATTGAGCTCCTGGGGGATCTCGAGCTGCTGGAGCCCTCGGGGTCGACCACCGACCACGGGCGGAGGGTGGCGGGGCTGGGGCTCCACCCCCGGCTGGGTCACATGCTCCTGCGCGCGCAGGCCATGGGCCGGGGCCAGCTCGCCTGCGAGCTCGCGGCGATCCTGGGCGACCGCGACCTCATGCGGGCCCAGGGGCGGGCGTCCGACGCCGACCTGACGCATCGGGTCGAGCTCCTGCGGGGACACCGGGGCGCGGTCCCCCGCGGCCACACGATCGACCGCGGGGCGCTGGCGCGAGCCCGGCGCGAGCTGCGTCACTGGGAGCGCAGGCTCCCGGGCCGGCCCACGGGGGGATCGCCCGACGACCTGGCCGATGTGGGGGTCCTGGCGGCGCTCGCGTACCCCGACCGGGTCGGCCGCCGCCGCGAGGGGGAGCGGGGACGCTTTCTGCTGCGCAACGGGCGGGGTGCCCGATTCACCGAAAGCCAGAGCCTCGAGGGCTCCGAGTGGCTCGTCGCGGTCGAACTCGACGGACGTGGGCGCGAAGCGCGGATCTTTCGGGCCGCCGGCCTCGAGGCCGACGAGCTCGAGGCTCACTTCGGCCCCCTGATCACCACCGACGAGGAGGTCGCCTGGGACCCCGAGTCCCGACAGGTGCGGGCCCGCACCGTCCGCAGGCTCGGTGCCATCGAGCTTAGCGAGGGCCCGCTCCGGAAGCCGGACCCGCAGGCGGCGCTCGCCGCGCTCTTCGAGGGGATCCGGGAGCTGGGGGTCGACGCACTGGGGTGGAGCCGCGAGGTGGCGCAGCTGCGCGATCGCCTCACCTTCCTGCACCGGCTCGACCCCGAGCGGTGGCCCGATCGCTCCGACACTCCGCTCCTCGAGGGCCTCGAGGGGTGGCTGGCACCCTTCCTGGTCTCGAGCCGTCGCGTGCCCCGCCGGCCCGAAGAGGTCGGGAACGACGCCCTGCGTGAAGGGCTGCTGTCGGGGATCGCCTGGGAGGACCGGGCCCGTCTCGACGAGCTCGCGCCCACCCACCTCGAGGTGCCCTCGGGCTCCCGACTCCCGCTGGACTACGCCGATCCCGATGCGCCGGCGCTCGCGGTCCGGATCCAGGAGGTCTTCGGGCTCCCCGAGACGCCGCGAATCGGAGGTGGGCGGGTTCCCGTCACCCTTCGGCTGCTCTCTCCGGCGCAGCGCCCGGTGCAGGTGACTCGCGACCTCGCGAGCTTCTGGGCCGAGACCTACTTCGAGGTCCGCAAGGATCTGCGGGGGCGCTACCCGAAGCACTTCTGGCCCGACGATCCCCTCGACGCCCCGGCCACGCGCCGCACCCGGCCGCGCTCCTGACTCCGGCTCAGCGACCGCTCGTCACCGCGTTCACGAACTCGGTGAGGCGTCGGCCGTACTCTTCGCCCGCCACGATCTCGAGGTCGTTGTGTCCGGCCCCCTCGACCATCCAGAGTCCGCGGGAGTCCCGGGCGGTCTCGTGCAGCGCTTCGCTCATCGAGGGGGGGATGATCCGGTCGGCGGTGCCGTGCACGACGAGGACCGGGCCGTCGAAGCCCCGCAGGCCCTCGCGGGCATCGAGGTGACCCCGGAGCCGCGCGAAGACCGGCGAGGGCAGGAAGGGGTAGACGGCCCGGCCCACCTCGGCGAGCGAGGTGAAGCTGGACTCGAGGATGAAGGCGGCCGGCGGATCCGAGACACGACGCAGCGCCGAGAGGCCGACCGTTCCTCCCAGTGATCGGCCGTGCAGCACGACCCGATCCGCACC
>SLBA01000048.1 GCA_007126575.1 Gemmatimonadota bacterium
ACGCTTCCGGGGTTGGACACCCCGAGGAGCGAGTCACATCCGGCCAGTGCGACGAGGGCGAGGACTCCCGCGGCCCCCCGTGCGCATCGGCCGATCCCGTGGATACCGGCATGGTTGGTCTTGAGCATCATGGTGTATCCCCTTAGAAGCTGAAGCGGAGGGTCATGGTGGCGCTGGCCGTCGGCGGCATGATCGTCTGGTAGCCGGTGGCGTTCTGCCCGGTGGCCCGGACCTCCGGATCCCAGATGATCATGTCGGCCACCGACTCCCGAACGTGGCCATCGCGGGGCGTCGACCACCCGTGCTCCCCGGTCCAGAGCATGGCCACGTTCCGGACCCCGAAGCTGATGGAGCCGCGACGGGCGCCCACCCGCTCCGCCAGGGTCTCGGGCAGATCGTACGAGGCCGAGACCTCTCGGAGACGAAGGAAACTCGCATCGTACTGGGCCGAGCGATCCACCTCGTGGACGCGGTAGGCCTGGAGAATGGGGTTGTCCCGGCGAACGGCGCCCTCCGAGTAGTTTCCGTTGTGAATGGGTCGGATCTCGGTGTTCACCTGCTTGTGACCGCCGTTCCCCTCAATCCGGGCATAGAGGCGAATGTTGTCGGAAAGGGTCAGGCTGTTCCCGATGCCGATCTGCCAGGTGGGCTGGCTGTTGCCCTGCCAGACCCGGGGAGCATCGGCGCAGGGCACCGGTGTTCCTCCGGGGTGCACGCCCTGTGGTCCGGATCCTCCGTCACACATGGCCGAGATCACGTTCCCCTGTGCATCGATCTCCGCAGTCAGTACCTCGCGGAAGAAGATGTCGGCAATGGAATACCCCTCGCGGTGCTGAAGACCCGTGCCTCCGAAGATGGTTTCTTCGCCTCCCAGGCTCCGGATCTCGTTTTCCATGGTGGCGAACTGGGTGTCGATGTCCCAGCGTACGTTCCGCCCCTCGAAGACCCGGGCGTTGAGCCCGATCACGTTCCCCCTGGCCGCAATGCGGCCGATGTTCACGATCTGCGAACCCGTGAAGCCCGTGGAGGGCGGGAGCTGCCGCGCCACGATGGCGTCCTTGATGGTCTTCTGGTAACGGGAGACCTCAAGATCGATGCGGCCGTCGAAGAAACTGGCATCGAAGCCGAACTCCAGCTCCTCCCCGCGCTCGGGCTTGAGTTCGGGGTTGCCGAAGGCGCCGGGGATCAGCGCCGGCTGGTTGCCGTACCCGATGAAGGGGTTGTAGAGGCGGGAGGCGGCGAAGGTGGCCGGCTGCTGGCCGGCGGCACCCCAGGCTCCGCGCAGACGGAGCTGGTCCACCGCGTCGAACCGCCAGAAGTCCTCCTCGGAAATCACCCAGGTGGCGCTCAACTTCGGATAGATGGCGGCATCGAATTCCACGCCGAAGGCGCTGTTGTCATCCGCCCGGACGGCCCCGGTCACAAAGACCCGGTTGTTCCACCCAACCTGCTGCTGCACGTAGACGCCGACCGTGGCGTTCTCGGTGAAGAACTCGCCGCCGTCCCGGAGCGACCCCCCGGACACGGTGGTGATGGGGATGGCCGGAAAGCGCTGCCCGGAGGCACTGATCCCCGAGTTCTCGGTCTTGTAGTACTGGAGCCCGAAGGAGGGCTGGAGGGCGTAGTCACCCAGCTGGAAATCCATGCTGGTGGCGTAGTCCACGGTGACGAATCGCCGGGTGCCCCGGGTCACGTTCTTGTCGCCAAGGGCCTGCTGCCCATAGAAGTGGCTCGCTCCCTCGGGGAGCATGGGGAAAAGGGTGAAGTTCTCGTAGGAGCTCACGTCGATCCCGGCCACGAGCCGGTGGGTGTTCCAGCTCCGGGGCTGGTAGCGAAGTTCGATGTTCGAGGTGCTGCGGTCATTGTCCTGACGGCTCTGCACCAGTTCCCAGTCCTCCGGGGGAGCGCCGCGGAAGCCCCGGCGGCCGTCGGTCAGGTTCCTGGGGTTGGCCCATACCAGGTTCGTGAAGGGATCCGACTGGATGGAAGTCTGCACCAGCCGCGTCTGGCTGGAGATGTAGGCACTCCCGATGTTGGCCGTGAGGTTGTCGGCCAGGAGCAGTTCCAGATTGCCCCGCATCGCCAGTCTCTTGTCCCAGTTGTGGGAGACGATGCCCACGTCGTCGTCGCGGGACACGGACGCGAAGTAGCGGACTGCATCCGTCCCGCCCCGCACGCCCAGGTTGTAGCTCTGCAGGAGTCCGTACCCGTAAATCGCCCCGTTCCCCTCGTCCCGCTCCAGGGCGTAGGCGTTGAACCCGATGGGTTCACCATTCGGATCGTTGGGGTTCGGCATCCACCGCATGCCGGCGCGGGTCTCGGGGGCCCAGAGCCAGTTTGTCCCGGTTCGGGTGGTGATGTCGAACTGCGGGGTCCCTGTGGCCCCCCGTTTCGTGATGATCTGGATCACACCGTTGGATGCTTCGGTCCCGTAAAGGGTGGCGGCCGCCGGCCCCTTGATGATCTCGATGCTCTCGATGTCGGCCGGATGAATGTCGTTCAGGCGGCTGATGCTGGAGCCGCCCCGCTGACCCGGACCCCCGCGGGGATCGCTGTCCATGCGGACCCCGTCGATGTACACGATGGGGTCATTGCCCTGCGTGATGCTCCCGGTCCCCCGGATGCGGACCGCCGACCCGGTTCCCACTTGGCCGGTGCCGGGCATCATCATGACGCCCGCCGTCCGCTGGCCCAGGAGCTGGTCCACGTTCCCCACCGGCGACCGGCTCAGGATCTCCTCGGCGTCCACGCTGGCGACCACGTTTCCGATGGCGCGGCGCTGGCTCCCCCCGGCCGTCCCGGTGACCACGATGCCGTCCAGGTCCAGGGCCCGTTCGGCCAGGGTGAAGTTCACCGTCACGGTCTCGCCGGAGACCACCGTCACCGTGCTGGTGGACCGCGCGAAGCCGATCATCTCGGCAATCACCGTGACCTCGCCAGCCGGAACGCCGGTGATCTGGAACTCTCCGCTCTGCGCGGTAATGGTCCCCCGCTGGGTCCCTTCCACGTAGACCTGCACCGGAGAGAGCGGACGACCTGCCGTCCGGTGTGTCACCCGCCCCTGGATTATCCCGGTGCGAGCCGCCTCAGCCGCGCGCTCGCCGCCCCACTTGAGGTCACCGAGATCCAGGCTGGTGGAGGCCACCCGGACGGGCACCATCTCCGGGTCCGCCTCCCGGACCGGCTCGATCAGGACCTGGGAACCCACGGGCATCCAGCGAAAGCCGCTTCCCTCCAGCAGTCGGTTCAGGGCTTCCCGCACTGTGGACTCGGTGCAGCCACACGAGACCCGGGGATCCGAGGGCAGGAGAGAGGGGGAAAAGGCGATGCGGGCGTTGGAGCGCACCCTCAGGGTCTCGAGCGCGTTGGCCAGGGTCACATCCCGGACCTCCAGCTCCGCCGGTCGATCGAGCATTCGGTCTACGCTCTCGACTCCGGACGTCGTCCGGGCCTCCGCGCTGGCCACGAGAGCCGTGGACTGCGCCTGGAGGGAAAAAGCGGAACACGACAGCAGGACCGCCGTCGCGAGGTGAGTCAGCGTGCGCATGGGAGCACCTCCGTACAGGGTGGAATCAGGGTGTGGGGCAGGGTGCATCGGTCAACCGAGTTCGAGGGGGGAGAAGACGAGGGAGCGGGGACCGCAATGGGCGGTTCTCATGGTCCGATCCTCAGGACGTCTGCGTTCAGGCGGCAGGCGACGTCGGCGATCCGGCAGATCACCTGGAGCATCTCTTCGGGGTCCTCGTCGGCGAACCAGCCGGTCACCGTACGAAGCCCCAGGGACGGATCGGCGAAGACCACGCGAAGACCCAGGCGGGCTTCGAGTTCGCGGGCCACCTCCCGGAGGGGCGTGGCCTCGAACATCACGAAGGCACCCATCCATTCCAGAAGCTGGCCCAGTTCCGGGGCCGATTCGACGATGGGTCGGGTGCCCGCGCTGCTCCGGCTCTGGTCACCGGCTCGCAGTTCCACCCGCTCCCCTGACGAGGAAACGGCGACGGACCCCTCGACGACCGCAAGTCGCAGCTCTCCGGCCCGGGCATCCACCTCGAAGCGGGTCCCCAGCACTTCCGCCTCGCCGCCAAGGGTGCGTACCCGGAAGGGGCGCTCCGCGTCGGGAGCCACGGCAAGGAAGACGTGACCCTCCACGTGAAGATGCCGCGACGTCGGGTCCTCGGAGGACCGGATCACCGTGCTCGGCGCCAGCCGTACGACAGTTCCGTCGGCCAGCGTGGCCGATGCCATCTCGCCCTCGCCGGTGCGAAGCTCGAGGACGCCCATCGGGGACGCCGGGTCCCCGGACATGAGGGCGCCCATCCAACCGGCGACGCCAACGGCCAGGACCAGAATGGCCGCCCGGGCCCACCGAACGCCCGGGATACGCGACCCACCACGGCGGCGACGCTCCTCGATGGAGGCCGCCCGCCGCCGCTCAAGGTCGGTAAGGCTGGGCGGACGCCCTCGAGAGGGCTGGGTCCACGTTACGGCCGTCGCCGCCCAGAGGACCCGGAGTTCCTGGTACCGAGCCTCGTGGTCGGGAGCCGCCTCCCTCCAGCGAAGAAGTTCCAGATCCTGTTCGGCGGTGGTTCCTCCCTGGAGGGAGAGGACGATCAGTTCATCCACGAAGGCGTCGGGGGTTCGGGAGACCGGCGGAGCCCGTGCCCTCGGAGGCGTCCGAACGCAGCGGAAGCTCGCGGGGGTGGATGGGCTCAGTTTCGTTCCCTGAACACGCGAGCCCCCGATGCTCTACTATCCTTCCCCTCCGCCCCCCTCAGCCTGAATCCGCAGATGGGCAAGGTCCGCCCGAAGTTGATCGAGGGCTGAACTCATCTGGTTGGCCACCGTCTGGGGCGAGATCTCGAGGATCTCCGCGATCTCCCGGTAACTGTGCCCGTGGAAGCGGGAAAGGACGAAGACCTCCCTGCGGCGGGGCGGGAGATCCTGGATCGCCGCCATCACCGTGCCGGCGAGCCGACGATCCGCCGACTCCTCGTCGGGCTGAGGCGGCCGCCTCCGCCAGCTCTCGAAGCCTGCCAGGAGCCGGTTTCGGGTTCTCCGGCTCCGGGCGTGGTTCAACGCCTGGTTGCGGGTCATCCGGTAGAGAAATGCCTGGAGCCGGTCCGTAGGTGTCCAGGAACCCCGGCCTTCCCACACTTTGAGGAAAACCTCCTGGACAACGTCTTCCGCCGAAACCCGCGAGCCCGTGATGTCCGCCCCGAAGCTCACGAGCCGATCCCAGTACAGTGAGACCAGGTCGTCCATGGCGGCCCGCTCCCCGGCATGAATCCGCTCCATGAGCAGCGCGGCCTTCTCCCGACAGCGAGGGATTCGGCGCTCTGGAACCGGAGATGGAAACGGGATGGGTTCGCCCTTCCCCATGGTCGAACCTCGGCATCAGTCGTGACGGCCGAGGACGTTCCTGTCCACGTCCGCCAATGGGTTCTAGAAATGTATCGGTCGAGTCACAGTGCCGGGCCATCACCGGGAGCGCAAGTCG
>SLBA01000162.1 GCA_007126575.1 Gemmatimonadota bacterium
CGTCGTGGGTGGCGGACTCGCCGGGTGCGAGGCGGCGCTGCAGCTGGCCGCGCACGGCCACCGGGTCCGGCTCGTCGAGATGCGGCCCGTGCGGCCCACCCCGGCGCATCAGACCGAGATGCTCGGGGAACTGGTCTGCACCAACTCCTTCAAGGCCGAGGACCCGGCGAACGCGCATGGGCAGCTGAAGCGGGAGATGGCCGCACTGGGGTCGATCCTCCTGGAGTCGGCCGCGGTCTCGCGGGTTCCCGCGGGCGGGGCCCTCGCGGTCGACCGGAGTCTCTTCGCCGCCGCCATGACCCGTGCGGTGGAATCGCACCCCGCGATCGAGCTCGTGCGCGAAGAGGTCACCACGATCCCCGAGGGCCCCGCGATCGTGGCCACCGGTCCCCTGACCTCCGATGCGCTCTCGGAGAGCATCCGGGGCGTGCTCGGCGAGGAGGGGCTCGCCTTCTTCGACGCGATCGCGCCGATCGTGGAGCGCGAGTCGATCGACGAGTCGATCGCCTTCGCCCAGGGGCGGTGGGACCAGGACGCCGACTACCTGAACTGCCCCATGACGCCAGAGGAGTACGAGGCCTTCATCGCCGCCGTGCGCGAGGCCGATGTCCACGAGGGCGGGCACGACTGGGACCAGGTCCCCTACTTCGAGGGATGCCTGCCGATCGAGGTGATGGCGGAGCGGGGCCTCGACACCCTGCGTTTCGGGCCGATGAAGCCCGTGGGCCTCGTGGACCCCCGCACGGGAGAGCGACCCTGGGCCGTGGTGCAGCTCCGGCGCGAGGACCGCGCCGGGCAGATGTGGAATCTGGTCGGCTTCCAGACCCGCCTTCGAATCGGCGAACAGAAGCGGGTCTTTCGCACGATCCCCGGTCTCGAGAACGCGGAGTTCCTGCGGTTCGGCTCGATCCACAGGAACTCGTACCTGAACTTTCCCGGTCACCTGACGCGGCACGGGGCGCTGCCCGACCGCCCGGAGCTGATCTTCGCGGGGCAGCTGACCGGGGTCGAGGGGTACACCGAGTCGGCGGCGTCGGGGATCCTGGCGGGGATCAACCTCACCCGCATCCTCGAGGGCGGGGAGCCGGTGATCCCACCGCCGACCACGATGCTGGGAGGGTTGTACCGCTACCTGGCCGAGAGCGACCCGAAGCACTTTCAGCCGATGAACTCGAACTGGGGTCTGGTCGACCCGCTCGAGCGGAAGGTGCGCAACAAGAGCCGGCGAAGGGAGCTTCTGGCGGAGCGTGCAGAGGCGGCCTTCCGGGGGTGGATGGATGCGGTCGGGCTGGCCGAGCCCGACGAGTCCGAGCAGCAGTCCACCCCGGCCGCCTCGTGAGTGGCTCGGGACGAGAGGCCGGGACCCGGGGCGCCGCGACGACCGACCCCGCGGCCGCGGTCGACGAGTTCCTGCGTCACCTGTCCGACGAGCGGCAGCTGTCGCCGAACACCGTCGACGCCTATCGCCGGGACCTCGGGGACCTGTCGGAGTTCCTGACCGACTACTACGGGACCCCCGACTGGCACTGGGGCCACGTGGATCGGCTGACCCTGCGCAGCTTCATGGGGTGGGGAACTCGAAAGGGGCTGGCTCGGCGCACGCTGGCCCGGAAGCTGTCGGGCGTCCGCACCTTCTTCCGGTTTCTCCACATCGAGGGGCAGCTCGACGGCAATCCGGCCCGCGCGCTCCGGGCGCCCCGCAGGGAGCGACACCTGCCGGGGCACCTCGGCCGGGGCGGGATCGACCGGGTCTTCGCGCTCGCCGAGTCCGAGGCCGCCGAGAACACCCTGAAGGGGACCCGCACCCTCCTGTCCCTCGAACTTCTCTACGGGAGCGGCCTGCGTCTGGCCGAGTTGCACGGGCTCGACGTCGGCCGGATCGATCCGGTCGGAGAGCGGGCCCGGGTGACGGGAAAGGGACGCAAGGAGCGGATCGTACCCCTGACCGGGTCGTCGATCGTCGCACTGCGGCGCTACCAGCCCCGGCGCGAGGAGACCGGCGCCTCGCCGAGCCGGGGGCCGCTGATGGTCAACCCGCGGGGCGAGCGGCTCTCGCGGCGTTCGGTCCAGAAGGACGTGAGGAACCTGTTGCAGCGGGCGGGCGAGGCGGAGGGGATCAGCGTGCACTCGCTGCGCCATTCCTTCGCCACCCACCTGCTCGACTCCGGGGCGGACCTGATGGCGGTCAAGGAGCTGCTCGGTCACGTCTCGCTGTCGACCACACAGATCTACACCCACACCTCGAAGGAGCGTCTACGCAGGATCTACCGCGACGCCCACCCGAGGTCCTGACATACGAAACGACAAGGCGAAGACGATGAGCAGAGAGAAGGTGCGCAGCACGACCGTGGTGGCCGTGCGGGGTCCGGGCGGTGTGGCGATGGCCGCCGACGGACAGGTGACGATGGGCGACACCGTCGTGAAGGGGACGGCGGTGAAGGTCCGCCGGCTCAAGGGCGATCGGATCCTGGCGGGCTTCGCCGGAGGGGTGGCCGACGCCTTCACCCTCTTCGAGAAGCTCGAGGAAAAGCTCGAGCGGTATCCGGGTAACCTGACCCGGGCCTGCGTGGAGCTGGCCAAGGAGTGGCGGATGGATCGCTACCTTCGCCGACTCGAGGCGCTCCTCCTGGTGGCCGACCGCGACCACCTGTTTGTGGTAAGCGGCGACGGGAACGTGCTGGAGCCCGACGAGGACGTGGCGGCGATCGGCTCCGGTGGATCCTTCGCGCAGGCGGCCGCCCGGGCGCTCAGGACCCATACGGAGATGTCGGCGCTCGAGATCGCGAGGGAGTCGCTCCTGATCGCGGCCGACATCTGCATCTACACCAACGACCGCATCACCGTCCTGGAACTCGGGGCCGATGCCGGAGGCGGGACGAAATGAGTGACCGGGAAGGGATCAACACCGAGGCCACGGACCAGTCGGACGACTCCGCCGAAGTGGAATCGCTCGACGACCTGACCCCGCGTCAGATCGTCGAGGAGCTCGACCGCTACATCATCGGGCAGAAGAACGCGAAGAAGGCGGTCGCGATCGCGCTTCGCAACCGGTGGCGTCGACAGCGGGTGCCCGAGGATCTGCGCGACGAGATCCTCCCCTCGAACATCATCCTGATCGGACCCACCGGGGTCGGAAAGACCGAGGTGGCCCGACGGCTGGCGCGGCTCGCGAACGCCCCGTTCACGAAGGTCGAGGCCTCGAAGTTCACCGAGGTGGGCTACGTCGGACGCGACGTGGAGTCGATGATTCGCGACCTGGTCGACGTGGCCGTGAACCTGGTCCGGGCCGAGCGCGAGGACGAGGTGCAGGACCGGGCCGAGGAGCGCGCCGAGGAGCGCCTCCTCGACCTCCTCTTTCCCCCGGGGGCAGAGTCGAAGACCGCAAAGGGCCCCCGACGCAAGCCGAGGCCCGGGTTCCCGGAGCAGGGCGGGGGAGCCGAGGGCCCGCTTCCGCCGAACGCGGCGCGGGTCGAGACGGCTCGCGTCTTCGTGGCTGGAAGCTCGGGGGTCCAGGCCCGCGAGGAGGACGCCACGGGGAAGGACTCGGCGTCCGGCACGGCCTCCCCGGGGTCCGGATCCAGCGAGGGCGACGCAGCGCCCGATTCGCCCGAGACACTCGAGGCGCGGCGCGCCCGAACCCGTGAGAAGCTGCGCGGCCTTCTCAACGACGGGAAGCTCGAGGACCGCGAGGTCGAGATCGAGGTGGAGCAGAGCGCGAACCTCGACGGCATGATGGTGCCGATGGGGATGGACGGGATGGACCACAGCTTCACCGAGATGCTTCAGGACATGCTCCCCTCGAAGAAGAAGCGGAGGGTGATGAAGGTCGCCGACGCCCGGCGCGTCCTGGTCCAGATGGAGCTCGATCAGCTCGTCGACATGGACGAGGTCG
Organism: Gemmatimonadota bacterium; assembly: GCA_007126575.1. Classification (GTDB taxonomy): domain Bacteria; phylum Gemmatimonadota; class Gemmatimonadetes; order Longimicrobiales; family Gaopeijiaceae; genus SLBA01. The sequence continues at coordinate 3,893 of SLBA01000162.1, forward strand.
TCTCCGAGGCGATGGACCGGGCCGAGGACATGGGGATCGTCTTTCTCGACGAGATCGACAAGGTCGCCGGCGAGCGGGGCGGAAAGGGCGGGGGACCCGATGTCAGCCGCGAGGGAGTGCAGCGCGACCTGCTCCCGATCGTCGAGGGGTCGAACGTCCAGACCAAATACGGAATGGTCCGCACCGACCACATCCTCTTCGTGGCGGCGGGCGCCTTCCACGTGTCGAAGCCCTCGGACCTGATCCCCGAGCTGCAGGGACGCTTTCCGATCCGGGTCGAGCTCACCTCGCTCGGCGAGGAGGAGTTCGTGCGCATCCTGACGGAGCCTCGAAACGCGCTTCTCACCCAGTACAGCGCCCTGGTCGAGACCGAGGGGGCGTCGGTCCGCTTCACCGACGACGGGGTGGCCGAGATCGCCCGGATCGCCGCCTCGCTGAACCAGCGGATGGAGAATATCGGGGCCCGACGGCTGCAGACGGTCATGACCACCCTTCTCGAGAGCGTGCTCTTCACCCTGCCCGAAGGCTCGCACGACGAGGTGGTGGTCGACGCGGACTACGTGCGCTCGCATCTCGAGGGTGTGGTGGAAGACGAGGACCTCAGGAAGTACATTCTCTGATTTCCCCACCATGAGCGGAGACCACCGCATGACCGCATCGCCGCGTCACTTCCTCGAGATCCCCGACCTGGACGGGGGGGAGCTCCGGGGGCTGCTCGCCCGCGCCGCCCGGCTCAAGGCGGGCCAGGAGGGAAGGGACCGTCCGCTGGCGGGCACCACCCTGGCCCTGATCTTCCGCAAGAGCTCGACGCGGACCCGGGTGTCCTTCGAGGTGGGGATCCAGCAGCTGGGGGGCGCGGGCATCTTCCTGTCGGACCGCGACACCCAGCTGGGAAGGGGCGAGCCGATCATGGACACCTCGCGGGTGCTCTCGGGCTACGTGGACGGGATCATGATCCGCACCTTCGAGCACGCCGAGGTCGAGGAGCTGGCGCGCTATGCCTCCGTCCCCGTGATCAACGGCCTGACGGACCGATTCCATCCGTGCCAGCTCCTGGCGGATCTCCTGACGCTGCAGGAGGAGTTCGGTACCGAGCTGTCGGGGCTCCGGGTGGCGTGGGTGGGCGATGGCAACAACATGGCCCACTCCTGGCTGAACGCGGCCTACCGGCTGGGCTTCGAGCTTCGGCTCGCCGTGCCCGAGGGGTTCGACCCCGACCCGGAGCTCGTTCGCCGCGCCGCCTCGGCCGCACCCGTGCACCTGGTGCGCGACCCCCGCGAGGCGGTCGAGGGTGCCCACGCCGTGAACACCGACGTCTGGGCCTCGATGGGACAGGAGGGGGAGTCCGAGGCGCGCCGCGACGCCCTCCGCCGCTACCAGGTCGACGCGACGCTGATGGCGCTCGCAGCCCCCGAGGCGATCTTTCTGCACTGTCTTCCGGCCCATCGGGGCGAGGAGGTCAGCGCCGAGGTGATCGATGGGCCGCAGTCGCGCATCTACCGCGAGGCCGAAAACCGACTACACGCCCAGAAGGCGCTCCTTCTGGAACTCCTGACCTGAACGGGACGAA
>SLBA01000034.1 GCA_007126575.1 Gemmatimonadota bacterium
CCACGATCCGGTACCTGTTTCCCCGGGTTCTGGGGTCGTTGCGTGACGACCCTCGCTTCGGATCCATCCAGGAACGGGTGAACGCGTCGTGGGGGCTGGACCCCCATGGCGACCCGATCCCGGGGTCGGGCCAGGATGCGAGCTGATGCTCCACCTGAAGCTCCTGGGCGGGGCGACGCTGCTGGAGGACGACTCGGGCCAGGTCGGCGGTGCGGCCGGTCACCGGCACTCCCAGGGGCTCATGGCCCTCCTGGCCCGCGCCTCCGGCCGCCGCGGGGAAAGCTGGTGGGCTTCCTGTGGCCCTCCGTTCCCGAACAGACGGCGCGCAATCGGCTGAACACCTATGTCCACCGCCTGAGGAGTGAATTGGGGGCAGACGTCCTGCTATCGGAGGCGGCGAGCCTGCGGTTGAACCCGGAAGAGATCCGCTCCGACGTCGGCTTCTTCGACGAGGCCCTGGACCAGGAGAGGTTCGAGGCGGCGGTGGAAAGGTACGATGGTCCCTTCCTGGACGGATTCTGGATCCCCGATTCCCCGGAGTTTGACCAGTGGATGATGGATAGGACGAGCAGCCAGAACTGCTTCCAGTTCTCCCGCAGGTCGAGGCGGACGCCCGTCTGGCTCATCAGGTGCTCGGCTCGCCGGCAGAGACCGGGAGTCCTCTCTCCTCCCACTCGGCCACTCCTTCCTCCATCCGATAGGCTCTCAGGCCGTGGCTTCGGAGACGCTCCACCGCCTGGCGGGAGAAGAGGCAGTAGGGGCCTCGGCAGTAGGTCACGACCTCACGGCCCGGGGGAAGCTCCTGGAGTCGCTCCTCCAGTTCTCCGATGGGGATGGAGACGGCCCCCGAGATGTGCCCTGCCGCATACTCGTCGGCAGGGCGGACGTCCAGCACGATCACATCCCCCTGCTGGACTCTTCGGTTCAGGGTCTCGACGTCGATGGCCTCGAGGCCGTCCGGATCCTCGTAGAAGTCGCTCACCAGCTCGCGGACCTCGGCCCGTCAGAGCCTCGTCTCGATGACGAACACATCGTCCATGGCCGTGTTCCTGGTTCCGACCCCGAACACGAATGCTTCCATGGCCCCCGGCCCTCGCCGGGCTCCGTCTCCCGGATAGCGGATGGAGGCCTCCCCGGAGTACCGACCGTGGGGTGTCTCGATATCGATCCTGGCCCCGGACGATCGGCCCTTGGGGTCGATGGCGTCCTCGCGGTACGTGATGGCCGATGTGAAGGTCTCGTCGGACTCCCGCATTCGATGCCGGAGGGCGGCCACGAGCTGGCAGCCACGCGTGTACTGACGGTCCTCGGGAAGGGAGAACACCTCGCGGCAATCGACAAGTACGGGAGAGGATTCCCTGGAGGTGAGCATCAGCAGTGATTCGGGAGGCTGTCCCCGCTCGAGCCGAGTGACCGCCCGTTGCCGGAGCTGGCTCACGTAACCCGCGAAGGGCTCCGGAATGACCACCTCCCGACCGGCGATTCGGCAGCTCCCATGGCGTTCGACCCACTGCTTCAGGTGCTCTCGGACCACCCGGTTTCCGGTGGCCGCGCGGATCGCGGGTATCATGGTGCGGATGCGCCCCGGGGGACGGACCAGGATCGCTCGCTTCTTCGAGCATCCTGTGCAGACCACCCGGGTGAGGAATCCTTCGGGGCCGATGCTCTGGTCGATGCGAACGAACTCTCCCACCTCGTGGGACGAGAGGTTGGCTCTCCAGTGGTCCTCGGGCATTCGGACCAACTGGGGGTCCATGTGGAGTGTCAGGATCGGATTTGCCTTCGGGGATGGTCCTACTGGGACTCGGCGGCGTCCCGCTTGTGGACATACGCGGCGATCTGCAGCCGGGAGTTGAGGGTGAGCTTCTCCATGATGTTCCGCAAGTGGCTCTTGACCGTGTGGACTGAGATGTCGAGTTCGCTCCCTATGGCCTTGTTGCTCAGGCCTTCCGCGACAAGATCGATGACCTCCCGTTCCCGCGGCGTCATGCGCACCCCTTCATGCTCAGGCGACGCACCTCTCGTCACCAACTCCTTGGCGATCTCGGAGAAGAGCGTCGCAGTCATCTGATCCGGCAGAACCTTGAGCCCCGATGCAACCGACCGGATGGTGTTCAGGACGACATCGAGCCGGGCGTCCTTCATGATGAATCCACACACCCCTGCGCTGACAAACTCCTGGAGTTCCTCGTGTGCGGGAAGGAGATCCATCACGATGATCCTGGCGTTCGGGAAATCCCGCAGTACGTCGCGGGCGACCCGCAGGCTGTCGCCGTTCTCGAGCCCGAGGTCGAGGAGCACCACATCCGGACTGTCCTTGAACAGCAGGGGGTGGCCGTTCGGAGCCTCAGCCACCGCATTGATGTCCGAGGCCCGATTCAGGACCGAGACGAGGGCTTCCCGAACCAGCCGGTTGTCCTCGATCAGGGCGACCTTGATGATGTCGCCCTCGAGGATGGTGGACTTCGAGGTCTCGTCCCGCGTCGTCGGTTCTCCAGATGTCTCAGCCATTTCCAGCCTTCAAGGATTTCCTCATGCGTTTCCCAGGGGCTCGGGCAGACGTCCGGATCCGGAATCGCCTCCGATCGCAAGGGCTCGGGTGATGGTGAACGGAGCATGGAGTCGGTTCAGTTCGGCTTCGAGTAGATGGTTGACCTCGAGGTCCTGTTCGGGCCGGTCGCTCACCACGAGGATGTGGGTGATGTCGTCTCCGTTGATCAATCGGCCCTCCCAGGCGAACGCTGCCAGCCCGGGCTCCCGATACGCACCCTCGAGCACGGCATTGATGGGTCCCATGCGATCACGTGCGATCGGAGGGACCAGATTGTATCCGTATGCCCAGAGCAACCGCTGTGGGATGCTCCATTTGTGAACTTTCAAGGCTCCTCACTCCTGGCACTCGCAGTGCCGTCGTCAAGATGTTCAGGCGGGGCATCATTCGGCCGAGGTCGTGCTTCCCTGTACCCTCCGAGGGAGGAGCAGCCCCAGATCATCGCGGACCGCTGTACCGTGTTCCCCTATCAAAGATCGTCGAGCACGGGACAGGTGGCTATCGCTAATCGGAGTGATTTCAGGAAATCTTTCGAGGGAGGGTGGACGCGTTCGCTTCTGTAGCCGATGACCCAGATGCACCGCGCCAAAATAAGATAATCTGGATTATCTTATTTTTGGCAACCGGGGATGACACCTCGGGACTCATCTTGGCGCGATGGCCTGGAGATGGCCGACGGATGGCCGAAAGATGTTCGGGTGACGGGAAGAAGGTGGCTGGAATATGGTAGGGGGCGTTCGATCAGATCCCGTAGCAGCGGCGGACCTCGGAGAGTTCGTAGAATGTCTCGGTGCCTCCCCATGGTTCACAGCTCGGCGCGAACCGAATCTCGCCCTCCTGGTGGAGCATCCGCACCAGGATCACCCCCGGATCGTTTCGATACACATCCCACTGGACGTTGGCGGACATGGGCGAGGCCAGCGCCGCGCGCCACGGATGGGTCTCGTACCGGTAGAGCTGGTCCGGCGCGACCTCCTCGCTGCTCCCCTCGATTCCGAGGTAGGCCGCCAGGGGCATCAGGGCCTGGGCATGGCTGAAGCGAACGGTGACCGGATGCGACGACCCGCCGGCCAGGAACGCCTCGACCCGTTCCACCATGTCGCGCACCAGTGCCTCGGCTCCCCGATAGGAGATGTCCTGGTCGCTGAAGCCGGGCCCCCGGCCGTAGAAGGACCCGGCGTCGTCGACGTAGGCGAGCCAGGCCACCGCCTCCGGATGTATGAAGCGGCCCAGTGCCCAGTCGGCCTCTTCGGTCATCCCCACCCCGATGCTGTATAGCCCGAAGAGGACATCGGCGGCATCCAGTTCGTCGGCCAGGACATCATCGGGGTCCGCCCGGGCCTCGAAGCGATAGCCCCCGTCGGCCAGACGCTCCACGAAGGCCTCGGTGAAGAGCTGGCGGAGCATGAGACGCGCCATCGACCGCGTTCTCGGGTCCTCTTCGATCGACTCGACCGCCGCCCGCATCCGAGGGTCCGAAGCCCGGTACTCCCGGTACCCCTCCGACCCCTCGGCCGCGTTGAAGTAGAGGGTCTCGGGTGACGCCTCCCCGGGATCCACGAGCCCCTCGAGCTCCGGCATGGCGGCCACGAGCCCCCGGATGAAGGCCTCTCCGCTCTGGTTCGCCCGATCCCGGCCGGAGTGATACCAGTCGATTCGGTCCCCCCGCTCCACCATCGACCGGAAGAGCTCCGGATGGCGCTCCACCATCCGGGCCGCGGTGGTCTCCTGCTCCAGCTCGCCCAGCCGGCTGATGAGGCCGTAGCCGACCTCCTCATGCACCCGGATGATCTCCTCCAGAACCGGGCCCAGCTCTTCGCCCAACGGGGTGAGCGCTCCCTCGGACCGGGCCTGGCTCCAGAGCTGGAGCATGAGGTCGTCGTCGCCGGCGCTCGAGAGCGCACGCGACCCGTGTCTTGCCGCGTGCTGGACCGCCTGTACGGTGAAGCCGGCCGGGGGCGCGGTGTAGCTATCGGGGGTCTGCAGCGGGCGGTAGGGCTCCTTCGAGGTGTAGTGCCCGGTGGTCTCGAAGACGCAGCTTCCGGGCTCCGGTTCCTCGAGTCCAGCGCAGGATGGAAGGGTCGACGCGGAGAGCGCGGTCCCCGGGTCGTTCGCGGGTGCGGAGGCGACCTCCGGTGACTCCCCCTCGACTCCGCATCCTGTGGCCAGGGCCACGACCATCGCGAATATCCCCAGGGGGACCCGCCGGGGGGTCCTGTGGCTGGGGCGAACAGGGTTCGGAAGCAGAGACGGGCACGACGCGAAGGGCACGACATCAGCAGGCATGGGGAAGGGGGGCGAGAGGAACGCAGGCGGGCCCCGGCCCGGCATCCGGCCATCCGAGAACTCCGGGACTCGGGGGGAGCACCCCTCACGATATCCGCCGTCCGCCACGAATCCGCGAACGCCCCGCCTCAGGGTTGTAACGGGTGGAAGGCCCTGCCGCGCCGATCAACAGGGGGTTGGGGCTCGCTGGACGTGGTTTCGGGGGCCTTGCTGGGCGTGGCGTCGGGGGCCTGCTGAACCTGGTGCCGGGACCGTCAAGGATCCGGTGGCCCCTTCACCATCCTGCGCGTAGGTTGCGGGCGGTGCTCATCCGTCCCCTCATCCAGAAGCAAGGATCTGTCCATGCGCATCTTCGGTGCCGCGTCCTCCGACGACCCATACGGCCGTACCTCCGCCCTCGGGACCGAGGTGTCGAAGCTTCTCGCCCGGGTCGCCCTCGGGTGGTTTCTCTTTCACCAGGGCTGGGGGAAGGTGCAGGAGGAACTCGAGGGAGGGCCGGGTTCGTTCTACCAGAGCGGCTTCTTCCAGAACAACAACCCCGCGTGGCTCCCGGACTTCATCGCGGCCCCGTACGGATACGCGCTCCCGTGGATGGAGCTCCTGTTCGGGGGCCTGCTGGCGCTGGGACTCGTCAACCGGCTGAGTGCCGGCGTCTCCACCCTCATCTTCCTTAGCATCCTCGTCGCGTGGCTCGACGCCGGAAACCTCCTGCCCCGGCACATGCTGATGATCTACGTGCCACTCGGAGCCTACTTCTTCTTCGCGGGACCGGGGCGCTACAGCCTGGACGCCATGCTGGACGGGAAGAAGGCGACCTGAGTCGGAGCGGTCGAGGCCACAGTGCGGGGTCGGATGCGCGCTGCTGCACACCGTCCCCATCACAGGGGCTGCGGCGGATTGCCGTTGATCGTAGCGCCTTCATCAGTCATTGATCCTCCGAACAGAAGCGATCCGTCGTTGTTCAGGATGGCCCCGGAACGAAGCAGGAGGTCCAGCAGCGCGCGGACCGTCCTGTCGACGTTGATGGTCATCTGTCCGGCGAGCTCCAGGTCGCCACCGGCTGTCGCGTTGGAAGTGAAGGTCACGCCGTCGGGGTTGGTGACCTCGAGGTGATGAAATCGGGAACTGCTCACACCGGTCCCCGGTGCCGCGAAGCTCACCGTCTGTGATCCCGCGGTTCCCGCCAGGCGTGTGATATGCTCGCCGGTCGCCTTGAACACCCGGGGGGCACTGCTGGTGTTCGCCCCGCTCTGGGTGAACGATCCATGGATTTCGAGGAGGCCCGCCGTGAGCCGGTCCGAGGTGCTCCACCCCGCAAACGACGCGTTCCCTCCAACCGTCACCTGGCCCGCCGCGACGGTCATCTGAAGGTGTCCAGGTCCGCCACCGGTGGAGAGGTTGCCGCCGATCGTCAGCTCGTGCGGTCCCACTACGAGCGTCTTGGCCGAGAGCGCCACGTTCCCGCCGAACCCGGTGGTGCCACCCAGCCACAGGCCGCCCCCGGTCGGCCCGGCTGAAAAGAGGCTTCCGGCGACCTCCAAGTCCCCCTCCATCGTCAGCCGTGCACCGCTGCCCTCGATCGTGAGGTTGCCGGGCAGGCTCAGTGCTGCCGGCCTGGTTGCGGTCCCCGTCACCCGAAGGTGGTTGTACGCATACTGATCCGGCACCACCTGCCCACTTCCGGTGAAGCTCGTGGTTTCCGGTACAGTGTATTCGCCCCCCACATCCAGGACTCCGCCCACCGACAGGTTCGGGGCCGTCACCGATCCGGGCGTGACAATGCTTCCGCCGACCACCAGGTCCTGGTCGATCTGCGTGGGGCCCTCCGCGGTCAGGGTCCCCTGAACGGTGAGGCGCTCCAGTGAGATCCCTCCCCCGGTCGTCAGGTCGCCCTGGACGGTGAGAAGCCCACCATCGGACTGGGCCAGGAGGCCTCCGGGGAGCGCTTCCATGTCTCCGCTGGCCACGGCGTTCGAGGCGAAGACAACGCCCTCGGGGTTGGTGACCTCAAGGTGATGGAAACGGGAACTGCTCAGGCCGGTGCCCGGCGCCGCGAAGCTCACCGTCTGTGGTCCGTCGGTCCCCGCCAGGCGTGTGACATGCTCACCGGTCGCCTTGAACACCCGGGGCGTGATGCTGGTGCTCGCTCCGCTCTGGGCGAACGATCCATGGATTTCGAGGAGGCCCGCCGAGAGCCGGTCCGAGCCACTCCACCCCGCGAACGACGCGTTCCCTCCAACCGTCACCTGGCCCGCTGCGTCGGTCATCTGAAGGTGTCCCGGTCCGCTACCGGTGGAGAGGTTGCCGCCGATCGTCAGGTCGTGGGGCCCCACCACTAGGATCTTGGCCGAGAGCGTCACGCTTCCACCGAATTCGGTGGGGCCACCGAGCGTCAGCCCTCCCCCTGCAGGCCCCGACGAAAGGAGTCTTCCGGACACCGCCAGCTCACTATGCATCGTCAGATGCGCACCGCCGCCTTCGATGACGAGGTCACCGGTCACGTCGATCCTTTGCGCCGCTGAAAGGGTCGCGCTGCTTCCGACGATCGAAAGGTCGCCGGCGGCAGCTACGGGCTCGGTCGCCGTCCTGCTTCCGGTCACGCGTACGTTCGAAAATCTCCCCCCGATCGTACCTCCCGAACCCACTGCGACCGTCAGCCCGTCACCGATGATCTCACCGTTGATCTGCAAGTCTCCATGCGCCGTGAGCGTGAACATCGACAGGTCCAATAGCCCTCCCTCCTGGATCAAGAGTCCGCCCACTCCCGAGGATTCGGTAAGCCTGGGCTGATTCTCTGTAGCTGCCGAGACGTAGGCGAAGTCCTCTGTTCCAGGGACCGCTTCGGGGCTCCAGTTCGCCGGGTTCGACCAACTCGTCGGGCCGTCCGCGGCTCCACCGACCCACATTGCCGAGACTCCGTCTGGAAGGGTGTTGAAGGCGTCACTGATGGTCGAGACCAGGCCGCCGGCGGTGGCTGTGAGCCTGTGGCCCTCGCCGACCGCATCGATCGACAGACCGGTGAAGGTGGCGATGCCGCCGATGGCCGACACCGTGGTGGCGCCGGACAGGGTCGCATCCGGACTCCCGGTGCTCAGCGCGAGCGTCACGGAGGCGGACGATGAGGTGACCAGGTTGCCGAACGCGTCCTGGACGTGGACGCTGACCGTGGAGAGGCTGGCCCCGGCCACCGCCGACGTGGGCTGCTGCTCGAAGACGAGCTGGGCGGGTTCCGGGTCCTGATCGGACGCCAGGATCGTGAGGTGGATCCTGGCTTCCCCGACCAGGCCGCCAGCATCGGTCACGGTCGCGGTGATCTCGTGCTCACCCACGGAAAGGTCGCTTCGCGAGAACCTTCTGCCGGTATCGAGGAACCCGTCGATCCCGGAGCTCCAGCTGACCGAGCCCGAAAGGTCCCCCTCCTCACGGTCGCCGGCGGTAGCACTGAAGTCGACTGGCTGACCCTGCTCGGCGGTGGAGCCATCGGAGGGCGACGTGATAATCACCGAGGGAGCCGTGTTCCGACCCGCGCGATGGATGGTGATCCGGCCCCGGGTCAATCCCGTGGTTGGATCGGCATCATCGTCGGCGCCCATCTGATTGTCATAGACCACCTGGTCGTCTGCGTCCCATATCTTGATCCGGAACCGGTCGATTCCGCCTCCGCCCTGACGGTTTCCGTCTATGGCGGTGATCATGTATCCGTAGTCGCCCTGGTTGTTGATTGTACCCCGCCCCTTGAACTGGGCCCGAGCCCCAGCCACCACCAGCCAGTCCTGCTCCTGACTCACGAAGCGGAGGTTGCCCACCCGAAAGCGAAACTGGACGTTGCCCATGGGTGCATTGGCACCACGCCGGTACCGGGACTGGAAGCCGAAGGTGGCGGGGCCGGTCAGTTCAGGGTCGAGTTGGTATGCTCCGGGGGGGGAGTCGATGGCCCCATTCCCGATCACGTGCTCTCCATCGGGGTCGAAGACGGTCACGTATTCCCAGGAGCCCCGAGTCTCTCCCCCGTTCGAGGCTGAGAGGACGACCTCTACGGTGTAGGCCCCCGGACTCACGTAGCTCCGGGTTCCGGTGAAGGTGCCGCCCGACCCGTCCGAGTTCACGGTGGCCATCGACGAGGAACCGTCCCCCCAGTGCAGAATGGCCGAGTGGCTGACCGTGGGGTCGGGGAGACTGAACTCGCCACTCACGCGGAGTTCGGTCCCGACAGCCACTGGATCGGTGGGTCCCGCCACCAGCGTGATCTCCGACGTGAGGCTCGAGGCGGCCATCGGGTTCTCGTGGATCACCAGGATCGGGGGCCCATCGGCCGACGACCCCCGAGCCGCAGTCGTCGTGTTCGGATCGGAGTCGAGCCGTTCGAGGCCGAACGTTGCCATGCCGAAGTAGGCAAGCGTTGCCCCCCCGGAATTCAGGACGGCATCCCCTGCGTCGGAAGTGGCGAAGGTCTCGGAGTGGACGGCAAAGGTCTCCACTCCGGCGACCGCCAGTCCAGTGAAACCTGCGAGCCACTCGTACGGTGTGGACGCCTCGGACAGGTCCTGCAGGGCCACCACCCCCATGCCACCGCCGATCGCATGGGGCGCTGCCGCCCAAGTGGCCAGATTGCGGATGAGAGCATCCTTTCCCTCGTCTGCATCCCCCTGATCCGGGGCCCCGGACCACACACCAATGCTTCCGATGGTCGCATCCGAGAGTCGCTTCCTGACCGACGGATGTCGAAGCACCCCATACGGCTGTGCGTCCGAGTGGTCTGCCAGTGAGGGGACGAAGAGGACGCTGTACGCGTTCAGATCCGCCGTGGCGAGGTCAACGGTGCCGTCCGAGCCGTCGTAGCCCTGGGAGACGCTCGAGAACGCCCCACCTCCTTCCAGGACCGACACGATGCGCCCGCAACCGTCCGCATCGACCGAGACCGGACAGTAGACCAGGGCCTCCGCCTGGACCGGTTCGGGCTGGGGGGAGGGGATCGAAGAGAAGGGGTTGGCCGGGATGGCCAGGATGGCCAGGACGAGCGGAACCAGACGTGACAGCACGGAGAGGGGTCGCATGACGGATTACCGGCAAAGGTTCGCGATGAGTGCTTCCAACTCCAGCGCCTGCGTGCCATGCTCGGGATCCCCCGTGGCTCCGGCCTCGAGGATCGCCCGATGGTGGTGCCGATCCAGCGCCTCACAGATGGTGGATCCGGTCCCTGCCCGGGCGGGCTCCGAAAGCAGGTCCTTAACGACTTGGGCCTCTGCTGCAGCCAGAGGGGGTGAAGAACCCGCTCCCTCCATCGGCAGATCGCTGCACCCCACACTTCCGACCACCAGCCCTGCCACGAGGGCGTAGACAAGTCGGCTCGCTCCCGAACCCGTTCGATCGATCGGCTTGAAACGGGGCATCCACGACGAGGGAAGCGAGGGCATGACGATCTCCTTGAGTTCGGTTCCGAAGCGGGCGCAACTCCGATTGCGCGCGTTTGCGGGTGCCCGGCCGATTGACGCCCGGGCGACCCGATGGCAACCTTACTAACAGAGAGTCCGGCCGATGTCCGTCATTCGCTGATCCGTGGGTTATTGGCAGCCTCGTCCGATATCGGCGCTCGTTCTGTCGGAAGCGATGGGAAGCGAAGCGCTCTCGGTCGGGGATCTGGCGGGGGGCCGGAACCTTCATGCCCCCGGGGGGTTTGGACGGTCGAATCCCACTTTGGAGATCCCAGTGCGAATGCGAGGCATGACAGCTCGGATCCGGGTAGGGGCCCTGCTTCTCCTCCCGTTCTTCGTCGTCCAGACAGGCGACGGCCTCGCGGCGTATGACTGTCACGGCGAGCCCCCGATTCACCAGGTTCATCATGACGGGATGGACCACGGGGAGGACGACCACGACTCCGACCATCATTTGGTCCATCATTCGGACCATGGCTCGGACCACGCTTCCGATCACGATCCTGATCACGACTGTCCCATGGGCCACGCCGAGGGCCTGGCCTGCGCCGGAGGCGTGACGGCTCCATCTCTCGTCCAGGCCGCGCCGACGATGGGCGCGGTGGAGAGGGCGCCGCGCATCCGGGGTCCCGATACGATCGCCGGGATCCTGCGCTCACACGAACTCTTTCGACCTCCCAGAATCTGACGCCTGCCGACCCCTCGACCGGGTCGGTCCCACCTCGTAGTCAGATTCAGCGTGCCCTCCGAGCGATCGGGGGGAGACATGGGAGACATCATCATGCGTACGGACCCGGGGGTCCGCCGTGGACCCCGTTCCCAATTCGGCCCGCTCTGGCCGGCCCTTGCCCTCGTGCTGGCAACTCTCGCCGGGACGAGCCCCCCGCTTCATGCGGCGCAGGGATTTCATGCGGCGCACCCATCCATCGAGCCCGACTCGCTGGAGGCGCTGGTGGCGTCGGCCCTCGAGTCGCATCCATCCCTCGACGCCGTGAATCGACGCATCGACGCGGCGACCGCCCGGATCCCGCAGGCGGGGGCACTCCCGGATCCGACCCTGATGGTGGGGGTCATGAACCTTCCGCTTCCCGATCTGGACCCCTCGATGGAGGGGATGACCATGCTCGGGATCGAATACGGGCAGCGACTGCCACCCCGCGGACTGCGCGGAGTCATGGAGGCAGAGGCCCGAGCGGAGGTCGGGATCTCCGAGGCGGAGCGGGAGATCCTTCGCTGGGAGCTTAGAACCCGCCTGAGTGAGGCGTACTTCGAGCTCCTCCTGGTCGAGGAGGCCCTCGAGGTGCACCACCGGACCCGAGCGTCCCTCGAGGCCTTTTCGGCTACGGCTCGCACCGCGTACGCCCGCGGCACCGCGCCTCAACAGGACATCCTGAGAGCACAGACCGAGATTTCGGCTCTCGAGGAGCACCTTGCGGAGCTACGACAGCGGCGCGGCACCGCACTCGCCGAGGTGAACTCCCTTCTGGGGCGCGCGTCGCGAGAGGAGGTCGCCCCGACCATTCCCTCACGGCTTCGTGCGCTCCTGGCCGGGGATCCGGGGAGGGGAATGCTCTCCGATCACCTCTCCGGGGGCGAGCTCGGGGCGGGGTTTCCCTCGGTGGCCGAACTCGAGTCCCTGGCCCTGGCCTCCCGCCCGGAGCGAGCCCGGGCCCGGAGTCGAGCCGAGGCGGCAGGGCAAGCGGTCGAGGCGGCGCGGATCCAGCGTCGTCCCGGAGTCGCCCTCACCGGGGGGTACGCCATGCGGAGCGGGCGAGCCGACTTCTTCTCACTCGGGGTGATGGTGGAGCTCCCCCTCTTCCGGGGCCGCAAGCAGGATCAGGCCGTGGTCGAGGCGGAGCACCTTCGTGATGCCGAGGTCCACGATGAAGGGGCGCTGGCTCGCGAGATCCGCAACCAGGTGGCCGCAACCCATTCGGAGCTGGTTCGGGCGAGAGAGCAGGTGATCCTTCTCGAAGAGGGCGTGATCCCCCAGGCACGCGCGTCGGTCGATGCCGCGGCGTCGGCGTACCGAGCTGGCGAGGGAGACTTCCTGCGGGTGATGGAAGCCCAGACCCTCCTGTATCGCAATGAAATCCAACTCGTGCACCTGGTGGCCGAAGCCGGCCGGGCTCTCGCCCGACTCGAGCAGGCGACCGGGGTCGAGATTTCACCGGAGACCATCCCATGAACGCCCTTCGAATTGTTGCCCTCGGACTTCTTGCAGGAGGCCTTCTCGTCGGGTGTGGCGGGGAGTCCCACGACGACCACGCGGACCACGAACCGGCGACACAGGACGACCATGCGGGCCATGAGATGCCGATGGAGGACGAGGTCGTCGAGATCTCGGATGCCATGGCGCAGCGCCTGGGGGTCACCTTCGCCCGGGCGGAGCGTGGGGGCCTGCACAGGGACCTCCGGGCACCGGGAGAGATCGTCCGAGACGAAACGCGGCTCTCCACCGTCAGCTTCCGCTTCGGTGGATGGGTCGAGGCCCTGCACGTCAACTTCACCGGTCGCGCCGTGGAAGCGGGCGAACCCCTGCTGGACGTGTACAGCCCGGAGCTGGTCGCGGCCCAGGAAGACCTCCTTTCCGCCCTGAGACTGGCCGATGACCTGGAGGGGAGCCGGGCGCCCGGGAGCGCCGAGCGGGGGGCGAATGTCGTGGATGCGGCCCGGGAGCGACTTCGCCTCTGGGCGATGCCCGAAGAGGAGATCCGGGCGCTCGAGGAGAGTGGAGCGGTCCGCGAGGTGGTGACGTTGAGGGCGCCGACCACCGGGTACGTGGTGGAGCGTGAGATCCAGACGGGGGAGCGCTTCGAGTCGGGGGCCCCACTCCTGCGGATTGCGGCGCAGGACCGGGTCTGGCTCGAGTCCGAAGTCCATGAGCGCGACCTCCGGTTTCTGGGGGTCGGGGACCACATGGAGGTGAAGGTCGACGCCTGGCCCGGGGAGATGATCGAGGGCCGGGTCACCTGGATCTCACCCGAGATGGATCGGGAACGCCGCACGGTTCGGTTCCGGGTCGAGCTCCCCAACCCGGAAGGCCGGCTTCGACCGGGCATGTTCGGGGTCGCGACAACCCACCTCATGATGGCCAGCGACGGCGTCACCGTGCCCCGCGACGCGGTCCACCATACCGGCACCCGAAGCGTCGTCTTTGTGCGCACGGGCGAAGGGCGGTTCGAGATCCGCGAGGTGGAGACCGGGGCGTCGGCGGGAGACCGGGTCGAGATCCTGTCCGGGGTGGAGGAGGGCGAGCAGGTCGTGGCTCGCGCCGGCTTTGTCCTCGATGCCGACAGTCGGTTGATGGAGGCGATGACCGGGATGGACCACGACATGCCCGGGATGGATCCGGGCGATCACGACGATCACGACGACGGTCCGGACGAGCATGACGACCACGGGGGCCACGATGATTGAGCGGATCGTCACCGCCTCGGTCCGGAATCGGGGGCTCGTGGTGCTCCTGGCGCTCTTCGTGGTCGCCGGTGGCCTCTGGTCGATCCGGACGATTCCCGTCGATGCCATTCCGGATCTGTCCGACGTCCAGGTCATCGTGCAGACGGACTGGGCGGAGCAGGCCCCCCAGGTGCTCGAAGACCAGGTGACCTATCCCCTGACCACCACACTCCTGGCGGTGCCCGGGGCCACGACGGTCAGGGGTATTTCCACCTTCGGGGTCTCGTACGTCTATGTCCTCTTCGAGGATGGGACCGACCCCTACTGGGCCCGTTCCCGGGTCCTGGAGCAGCTCTCGCAGCTCGGCGACCAACTCCCCGAGGGTGTGAGCCCCCGACTGGGCCCCGACGCCACCGGAGTCGGGTGGGTCTATCAGTACACCCTGGAGTCCGACCGGCACGACCTGGGCGAGCTTCGCTCACTCCAGGACTTCTTCGTCCGCTACCAGCTCCAGAGTGTGCCGGGGGTGGCGGAGGTCGCCTCGGTGGGCGGATACGTACAGCAGTACCAGGTCGATGTGGATCCCGACCGGCTGCGAGCCTATGGTCTCACTCTCGACCGGGTGGTCCAGGCGATCCGCGAGGCGAACTCCGACATGGGTGCCCGGGTCATCGAGCAGGGCGGCCGCGAGTACATGGTGCGTGGACTCGGATACCTGACCTCGGTGGACGACATCGCCGGGGTGACCCTGGCGGCGTCCAATGGGACTCCGGTTCGGGTAGGCGACGTGGGACACGTGCAGCTCGGCCCCGAAATGCGGCGGGGGGTGGCGGACAAGAACGGGCAGGGCGATGTGGTCACCGGGATCGTCGTCATGCGTCACGGCGCCGACGCCCTCGATGTCATCGATGGAGTCAAGGAACGGATCGCCGGCATCGAGGCCGGGCTCCCCGAGGGCGTCTCGATCGTCCCGGCGTACGATCGCTCGGAGCTGATCCGCGACGCCCAGCGAAATCTCGCCTGGACCCTCCTGCAGGTCCTCCTTCTCACCGCCCTGATCGCGTCGCTCTTCCTGCTCCACCTGCGGAGTGCCCTGGTGGTGGTGGTCACCCTGCCGGTGGCGGTGCTCATCTCCTTCATCGTCATGCGGGTGCTGGGGATCCAGTCGAACCTGATGTCGCTGGCCGGGATCGCCATCGCCATCGGGGCCATGGTCGACGGGGCGGTGGTCCTGGTCGACAACATGCACAAGCACCTGGAAGGTGAGGAGGGGGAGGTCGACAGCGGGCGAAGGTGGGAGATCGCGGCGCGATCCGCCTCGGAGGTCGCCCCGGCGATCTTCTTCAGCCTCCTCGTGATCACCGTCTCCTTCCTCCCGATCTTCGGGCTCGAGGCGCAGGAGGGTCGACTCTTCCACCCCCTCGCGTTCACCAAGACCTTCGCCATGGCGGGGGCCGCGCTCCTCGCCATCACCCTGATCCCCGTCGCCATCGGATACTTCGTGCGGGGTCGCATCCGCCGCGAGTCCGAGAACCCGGTCTCGCGAGCGCTCCTGAGGGGATACCGGCCCGTCCTGGGCTGGGCTCTCCGGCACCGCTGGCTCACCCTCGGGGGGGCCGCACTCGTGGTCGGGATCACCCTGGTCCCATTCGGCCGGCTGGGCTCCGAGTTCATGCCTCCGGTAGAGGAGGGCACGGTACTCTTCATGCCCATGACCCTCCCCGGGGTCTCCATCGAGCAGGCGGCCCAGATGATGCGGGTGCAGGACTCGATCCTCTACGCCTTTCCCGAGGTCGAGAGCGTCATCGGGAAGGCGGGTCGCGCCGACACCCCCACAGATCCCGCGCCTCTCGAGATGTTCGAGACGATCATCAACCTGAAGCCCACCTCGGAGTGGCGCCGGGGGGTCGACTACGACTCCCTGGTCGCCGAGATGGATGCGGCGGTGCGGATGCCGGGGGTCATGAACGTCTGGACCATGCCGATCCAGAACCGCATCGAGATGCTCGCCACCGGTATGCGCTCTCCGGTGGGAGTCCAGGTCTTCGGCGACGACCTCTCTGAAATCGAACGGATCGGAGAGGAGGTCGAGGGCCTTCTGGGCCAGGTCGAGGGCACTCGGAGCGTGGTTGCCGAACGGGGGGCGAGCGGGAGCTACCTCGATGTGGTGGTGGATCGCGAGGCCGCTGGTCGCTACGGGCTCAATGTGCAGGAGGTGCAGGGGGCGATGATGACGGCGGTTGGGGGGACGGTGGCCACCCGGACGGTCGAGGGGCGGGAGCGATACGGGGTTCGGGTCCGGTATCCCCGGGAGCTCCGCCAGAGTCCGGAGCGGATCGCCGACGTCCTCGTTGCACATCCCGGGGGGACGGTCCCCCTGGGCCAGCTCGCCCGGATCGAGCCCGGTGAGGGGCCCATGGTGGTGAATACCGAAAATGCCTTTCCGGTGAGCCGGGTCTTCATCGACGTCGAGGGGCGGGACCTCGGCGGGTACGTGGCCGAGGCCGACGCCCTCCTTCGCGCCGAAATCGACCTCCCCGACGGCTACCGGATCGAATGGGCCGGACAGTACCAGGCGATGGAGCGGGTGCGGGATCGACTCGGACTCCTGATTCCCCTTACGCTCGGGCTCATCTTCCTCCTTCTCTTCCTCCACTTCCGGAGCGCGGCAAGGGCGATCATGGTGATGGCGACCCTTCCCTTCGCCCTCGTGGGTGGGGTCTGGCTCCTCTGGATCCTCGGCTTCAACACGAGCGTGGCGGTCTGGGTTGGCTTCATTGCGCTGGCCGGGGTGGCCGCCGAACTCGGGGTGGTGATGCTCCTGTACCTGGACCAGGCCGTGGAGCGGCGGCGCGAGGTCGGAATCGCTCCGGATGGGGGCACGGAGTGGGTCCGGGAGGCGGCCCTCGAGGGTGCCACGACCCGACTCCGGCCGGTGATGATGACCGTCGTCTCCGACATCGGGGGGCTCATGCCCCTCCTCTGGGCCGCGGGGGTCGGCGCGGCGACGATGCAGCGGATCGCGGCGCCCATGGTGGGAGGGCTTCTCACGGCGATGGTCCTCACCCTGGTCGTACTTCCGGTCCTGTACACTCTGCGAATCGAATGGGAACTCAAACGGAGCACGTCATGAGCGAGCACGGGCACGATCATCACGAGCACGACCACGAGGGGGGCGGCCATCACGACGGGCACGACCACCATGACCCCGGTCACTTTCGGGACCGCTTCTGGCTCTCGCTCCTCCTGACCCTGCCGGTTCTCTACTGGTCCGGTCACATCCAGCAGCTCTTCGGGTACGAGGCGGTCGATCTTCCCGGGGCCGCGTGGGTTCCCGCGGTGCTGGGCACGGTGATCTTCGTTTACGGGGGGTGGGTCTTCCTGGCGGGCGCAGCCTCGGAGCTGAAGGATCGGCTCCCGGGCATGATGACGCTCATCGCCCTCGCCATTACCGTCGCCTTCGGCTTCTCGTGGGTCGTCGAGATCGGACTCCTCGAAGCCGAGGCGCTCTGGTGGGAGTTGGCGACCCTGGTGACGATCATGCTCCTGGGGCACTGGATCGAGATGCGCTCGATCCAGCGGGCATCGGGTGCACTCCAGGAGCTGGCCCGGCTCCTTCCGGACGAGGCCACCCGCATCGACGGGGACTCCGAAGAAGTGGTGTCCCTCTCGGAGCTCGAGCCCGGGGACCTGATCCTCGTACGCCCGGGAGAGAGCGTGCCCGTCGACGGGATCGTGCGAAAGGGAGAGAGCGCCCTGAACGAGTCCATGCTCACCGGGGAGTCCGAGCCCGTTCGAAAGGGCGAGGGCGACGAAGTGATCGCCGGGACCCTCAACGGCGAGGGTTCTCTCCGGATCGAGGTAACCGAGACCGGCGAGGACACGCGCCTCTCGGGGATCATGCGCCTGGTGTCCGAGGCGCAGGACTCGAAGTCGCGGGCCCAGCATCTTGCCGACCGGGCGGCACGGCTGCTCACCGGGGTCGCCCTCGCTTCAGGGGTCCTCACCCTCGTGGTCTGGCAACTGGTGGGGGCTCCCATCGACTTCTCCATCATCCGTACCGTGACGGTCCTGGTGATCGCCTGCCCCCACGCCCTGGGTCTCGCGATCCCGCTGGTGGTGGCGATCTCGACGACGCTGGGGGCGCAGAACGGGCTCCTGATCCGCGACCGGCGCGGGCTCGAAGAAGCCCGGAACCTCGATGTCGTGATCTTCGACAAGACCGGAACGCTGA